>JAJFLN010000001.1 GCA_021772705.1 Candidatus Cloacimonadota bacterium
ACTCGGCCATTCAGTCGTCCTGGATGCGGGCATCCATAGTAGGACGAACGGATCGGGAAAACTCGGCCATTCAGTCGTCCTGGATGCGGGCATCCATAGTGGGGCGAACGGAGGAGGGGACCCCCTGGGTGACATGCACCCCGTCACCCAGCTTCCGAGGTTCGTGTTTCTAGAACGACCAGGTCATGTTCACGAAGAAGCTCTCGGCGTCGTCTCGGGTCGCCACGGGATAGGCATCTCCCGGAGAGAAGCGGCCCCACTGGGCGATGACGGAGATGTCCGACAGTGGCTTCCATCCGAGGAAGACATCCAGGCCCGTGCCAACGTCGTCGTTGATTGCCGTGGCCTGCAGGTCCGAGATGCCGCCTGCGGGATCGTCCTTGCGGTATCGGCTGTACTTGGAGCCGACCATGAGGTGCTGGAACGTTCCGTCCGACTCCAGCCAGGGCTTCCAGGCGGCACCGAATCGGAGAACGTGGATGTTTGAGAGACGAGGATTGAGGGCCAGCCCACCATCGTAGCGGCCAAAACCGAGGAAGCTGTTGTCGGAACCACCGGCGTTGCTGCTGGTGACGTTCGTGCCGGGTAGGCGACCGGAGTCACCTGACGCGAAGGCATACTCGCCGGTGAAGCTTGGACTGCCGTCCCACTCGGGGTGCCAGATGACCTTGCCGATGCCGGCTCGGGCGTCGATGTCGGCCCGTGCCCCCGCGGGTCCCAGGGCGATCTGGGAGCCCTTCTGTGCGATGAGTTCCATGTAGTAGCTGACGTCCAGGTCGAAGTCACCGGAGGAACCGATGGCGAAGTAGTCCGCATCGTAGTCGAACCGCTGAGAAGTGGCTGGAATCGCGATGGGCTGCTTGCTGTCGTCCCTCTCGCCCAAGTAGTAGCCGAAGTACTTCTTGCCGTCCTCGGCCAGGTAGCTGACGTTGAGGCCGCCGTAGTACCGGCGAGGGTTGGTCATGAGGGGGTCGACGTCCACATCGTTTGGCAGGGACTTGGCCAGCAGCCCCGAGTAGGACCAGCCGCTCCCGCCCCACTTCACCTCGACGCCGTCGTAGTTGCCCAGCATCGTGAGCCCGGAACCTTGTTTCAGAAACTGGCGGCCGAGCCGGATCTCCTTGTCGCCGTCGATCTTGAAGTCGTAGTAGGCCAGGTCCAGGTCGAGCCGCTCGTTGGAGAGAAATGGCCTGGCGACTCCAGGTCCCATATCGAAGTTGTAATTGATGTAGCGAACGCGACCATAGAAGCTCGATCCGTCTTCGAATTCGACCTTTCCCCAGACTCGCTGATCTCTGATGAAGATCTCGTTCACCGCATCGGCGGTGGTCTTGTCGTTGTCGTCGTTATCGAAGGTGAGGAGACCGTAGGACGACCAGCCACCCCAGTCGAAGGTCTGCTGACCCAGAGACTCCGACTTCCTCCACTGAGAGTAGAGGGGATCTCGGGTCTCGTCCGTCTCCAGCCGCTGGAGCTGCCGCTGAACCGTGTCCCTGGCCTGCAGGGATTGCGTTGCCGGTTGGGCCAGGAGCGCCGATGTCCCCAGGCACCCTAGAATCAGGATTGGAAGCCAATTGATGCGTCTCATCATCTTCTTCTCTCTTTTCCTTGATGATTACTGGTTGGCGATTCGTCAGTTGAGATTGCCGCCGCCTGTGGCCGTTCCTGCGGCGCTGACGGGGGGGACGGAGGTGTTTGGCGCACCGGCTCCGATCACGGCGGAGCTGGTGGTGCTCAGAATCGCATCCACCGACTTGATCTGACTCGTCGTCGTGTCGAACACCTGGTCCACCGTGCCGCTCACGGTCGACTCCGGTGCCGTCACGGAGTTGTTTCCCGCCACATAGTTGCCACCGCCGGGAAGGCTGCTCCCGAGCACGCCGCCTCCGGCGACGCTCTGGTTCTGGAAGATCAGGGTGAAGAGAGGATCTCCGGCCACTGCCTCCTTCGTGAAGTTCACGATGTTGTTTCCGATCAGCAGAGGCTGCTTGGGGAGGATCTTCGTCGTCGCAAGTCCCAGGCCCGGACAGTCCTGAGTCACGCAGTCGATGGTGACAGCCCTGTCCTGGACACCGGCTGTGAGGCCGGCGCTCCCTACCAGCGTATTGAACCGGATCACCGGGTCAGCTGCGATGATCGCGATTGCGGCACCAACGGCACCCTCGATGGTGTTGTGGTCCAGGACTAGACGGTCCGTGTTGGCCGAACCGCTGACGGACTTCAGAATACTGATGCCCGTCCTGATTCCGCTGGAAGGAACTGTCTGGCCCTGCTGCACCTGTACGGCACTGGATGTGGCCCGGATGTGGTTCTGACTCAGCAGGGCGTTGGAAGCCATCACGTTGATACCGACGTTCATCACGCCCGATGTCTGGGTGATCTTGTTGTTGTTGAGCACCGTGCTGGTGCATCGGTCCATCCGGATTCCGCTGGCTCTGTTGTTCGAGATCTGGTTGTTCTCTACCAGGGAGCTTGCATCTTCCATGAAAATCCCAACCGAGCTGCCCTCGATCACGTTGCTCGTCACCTGCGTATTCGAGCCACGAACGAAGATGCCCGCCGAGGTGGCCCGGATGGTGTTGGCTGTCACCTTGCCCGTGGACTTCACCACGCTGCCGGTCTCGGAGCTGGCGGTGGTGAAGATGCCCACGCTGACGGATCGGAGATCGTTGTTGGTCACACTCACATCGGAACCGATGAGCAGGATGCCCGTGCTGGCCTCGCTGATTGCGGCGAAGCTGATGCGGCTCCGGATCGGGTCCGGCTTGGTGTTGAAGAAGCTGAGCCGGTTGCCCGCTGTCAGGGTCGAGTTCCCCCGGATCATCACGATCGGCTGGTCAGCCGTTCCCACCGCCGTGAGGCGGCCGCCCCGGACGATCAGCTCGCCGGTGGCGACGAAGTTGATCCGAACACCGGGTTCGATGATCAGCCGGCCACCCTCCTCGACGAAGGTTGCCTGGTTGATGGTGTAGGGGCTCTGGCTGGCGGCCAGGACGAATGCGAACCTCTCGGCCTGGATTCGGCCTCCCCGGAAGGTCTCGGAGTTCAGGACTTCGATGGGAGTGGCGATGAAGTCGACGAAGGTCGATGCCCCGGCGGAGAACTGAGCCGTCTGCTCGGCGCCGAAGATCAGCCGTCCTTCGGAATCGGTAGCGCTGAAGCTGAGCAAGTGGTTTCCCGGGGGAATGTCGGGGACCACGATTTCGCCCTGGAACGGGGGCACTTCCCGGGTGACTTCCTTGATGAGCGAAGTCTCTCCGTTGACCACATCCAGAACCTGGAGCTTCAGGTTCCGGACCTGGTTGGGCTGAGAAATCTGGCCATCGGGCACGCCGGTGGTCGAGGTGGTACCCGTCGCAGCCTGGACCGACTGCTTCGCCGTCGTGAAGGTGACCCGGGCGATCTTGCTGAAGGTGGCTCCCGGAGGCAGAACGGAGCCGCCCGTCGAGGCGCCGACTGCAGAGCCGCCGCCACCGCCGCATCCGGAGAGTGTCGTCGCCAGAGCGAGGGCAGCAGTCATGAATCCTATGCGCGAGGAGGTGTTGTCACAAAGCATGATGATTGGGGTTCGAGGTCACGGTGTGCCTTGACCCGATTCGCTCCGGGGACTGGTTCCGGGGAGTGGGTGATGAGTGGTGCCAGCGACCGTGCAGGGGTCTACCTGGCTGTTTGATTCGGCGTGGTAATCGGCTCCGGCGTCGGCGCGTTGCCCGTATTCACATCGAACCGGAACACAAGCCTTCCGTTGGGGGAGATCAGTGAAGCCCGGTTGATGAGCAGCGTGGGATTCGTCGGGTCCGTATCGGGCCTGACGGCCACCTTGTCGAAGCCCTGGGACGCCTGGACTTCCTTGGAATCAGATCCCGCTGGGGCCAGGTTCGAGGAACCTTCGCTCCGCTGTACTTCTGAGGGTGTGGACAGGTTGCCCGAAGACGACACCTTGGCGGTATCGCCGGCTCGGAGCTGAGTCACGTTGCCCTTGAGGTCCTGAGCGATGCCCAGACCCTCCAGGTACTCGACGGTGGTGCCGAAGCCGGGCTCGAAGGTGACTCGCTCTTCCGAGCCTCGCACCGACGCAGTGCAGGTCGGGGTGACCACACTGAAGTCGGACCGGATCGAGGCCGTATGGCTTACCTTGGCCTTCACGGACCCGACCCGGAGGAACAGCTGAGTCTTGGCCCGGTTCTGGCCCATCAGAAACTCGTCGATCCTCAGCTGGGTCAGCTGGGCGACCTCCACGTTGCTGTTGTCCTCGAAGGCGAGGGTAGCTGTGGATTCGAATCCCGTGGAGATGAAGTCACCGTTCTTCAACTTCATGCCCACCTTGGCCTCCGTGAACTCCTCCGATGGGGCGACCTGGATCTCCACGTCGTCGGTGAGGGCCGTGATCGTGACTTCCTGGGCCGAAAGACCCGTGGCACTGAGGAGAATCGCCGTGAGCAGCAGAAGCGCATTCCTGTTCATTGTCTCT
The DNA here is from genome assembly GCA_021772705.1 of Candidatus Cloacimonadota bacterium. GTDB lineage: Bacteria > Muiribacteriota > UBA6191 > JACPRK01 > JACPRK01 > OFTM100. The sequence continues at coordinate 4,472 of JAJFLN010000001.1, forward strand.
AGCTTCCTTTCGGCCTGGCGCCGCTAGTCGTTGTCCCGGGATGCCCGTTCCTTGCGGAGGAGATCTGAAGATCGATCCAAGACGGTGATCATCTCCGGTCCCGTCAGCTTCGCGTGGGGCCCGCCCTTGCCAGGCATGACTTGCAAGTAGACCAGCTCCTGGAACGCGCGGCGCTTGTTCCAGCCGAAGAGTCGCTGGTTGCCGCCTCCATCGATTCCCATGGCAGTCACGAGCAAGTAGGACGCATACCCCTTCGAGAGTGGCTCCGCGCTGGACGGCCTCCAGTTCTCAGGAAGAACATCCCGATGCCGCAACAACCGGGTGTCGGAGACCAGATCACCCTTCTTGCTCCCCAGCAAGATTCCTACCACTCGCAGGCCGTCAGCCTGAGATGCCAGAGGCTTCAAAACCACCTGCCGAAAGAAACCCGATTGCGCCCATGCCGATCCGGCCGTGAGGCCCAGCAGGACTGCTCCCACGAAACCATAATGAACGATGCGATTCATGATTCTGACGACTCCTCGATGTTCTCCTGCATTCCGCTTGTTATCTAGCCAAAACAGCACTCTGGCCTGCCGAATGGGAGGGCGCATTATAGATCAACGGACAACTGCACGCAACAGCCGTCAAGGCTGCCGATGCGCCCCCATTCGTTTCTGCCTGCGACAATTGCACCGTTCCTTTTGCCTCTGCTATGCTCATCGAGATGCTCAGACCAGCGGGATTGGGCTCGCTGTCTGGGATCTCGGGTTGAGATCACCGTAAATTTCGTAGATGAGAATCGCGGCCTGGCTGTGCGCCGGACTGCTGCTCGCCGCCGTACAGGCAGAGGAGCGGCCCGATACCCCAACCTCCTACTCCGAGGCCAACTTGGGCTCGTCTTCTGTCTATCTTTCATATAGCGAGTACCGGCGTTTGCAAACTTACCGGTTGGCCCAGGAAGGCAAGGCACCCGGGTCTCTCCTGACCGCTCTCGATCTGACAGTCCGGATTACCCCCGAAGGTCCCGTCCAGCTCCTCGCCACCGCAGCCTATCGGCATCTCGATGACGCTCCCAGGCTGACGCTGCCTCTTCTCAGCGGTGACCTTGCCCTCGAAAGTTACCTCTCCCGGCCTCCCGGCGCCGGACTTCGAATTCAGAGGGGACTCCGAGAGCTGGATGCTACTCCTACCCTGTTGCTCCAAAGCTCCCCGGGGCAGCGAGGTGAGGTCGATCTCCGGGCATGGATTCAACCGGAGAGAGCCGTTGGCCTCGGGAGCCTCTCCCTCCTCTTGCCCAGGGTCTCATCGGCCCGACTCACCGTCGAACTCCCGAGACCGGACCTGATGGCTGTCATCTCCCCTCCAGGACCCAGGGAAGAGTTCCCTCCCACCCGGGACTCTCCAGCACGGATCCGGGCAGTCGTCTCCTCCGGTCCCGTGCGAGTCACCTGGGGACCCAGGGAGGAAGACGCCCAGGGTCTTGCCAGCTCCGAGAGGACCATTCAGGTACTCCGTCAAGCCACCCGATTCACGCTGGAGCGGGGTGTCCTCGCCTGTCGCACTCGCATCGACCTGGATCTGGGGGACATTTCTGATGACACCCTGCTCCTTGACTGGCCGGGCGATCCGGAGGGAGTTGTCGATCTCGGCTCAGGCGACGTCTTGCATCGAGACCCCCAATCCGGAGTCCTGCAGTTCCCTCTGGCCGCTGAAGGAACGTCCCGCCGGCTCCAGTTGCATCTGGAGTCCCGTGCCAGGCTGGAGCCCGGAAACAGCCACGACCTTCTGCTGGCTCCCCCCTATCCCAGGGGGGCTGTCGCCGCCGGCCCGGCTTACATGGTGCTTGCCAGTTCCGACCCGCTGCAGGTGACGCGGTCCAACGTCCAGCTCGACGCTGTCGATGTTGGCCCAGGCCGGTTGCCCAGGGATATGGCCCCTCCGGAGGGAGTCGCCGCGTACCTCGCCCTGAGTTACACTCCTGGTCAGGTGGAAGTGCCTCTCCAGGTCGAGGTGTGGCCCTCGGCTGATCGGTTTCGCGCCGCGGTCCCGGAGCTGACGGCGGAGTCCCATCTCGACGAAACCGGAAGAGTCGAGACCCGGGTCCAGTCGAGCGTCTCCGCCTGGGATGCCACCACACTATCGATCGCAGCCTCGGCGGTCTGCAGCAGCCTGGTGAAGTCCCTGACCTTGAACGGCCGTTCCGTCGTGGCTGATACCTCCGGCGCCGGAGGCTGGCCCCGCTTCAGCCTGGAGCCTCCAGGAGGCTCAGAACCTCCTCTGGCACTGTCCTACCAGGTGGTGGGGCAAACCGATGCTCTCGGCTGGGTCGGCGCACTCTCAGTCGAACTGCCCGTGGCCGATGTGCCGACGGGAAGAGTGGAGTGGACGATTCACGGGCCCGATGGGTTTCACCTCTACTCGCCTGGCGGAGAGCTGGATCTCGGCACATCGGAGAGGCAGCTCTTTCCCTATCGGTTCGGCTGCGAGGTCGCTGAATTGCTCGCCAGTTCCTTGCTGTGGGTGGGCTTTCCCACCTTGTGTCTCTCCCTTATCTTGCTCTGGCTCCGCAAGACTCCCGTCGGAGACCAGTTTCTCTCCACCGCCGCC
>JAJFLN010000002.1 GCA_021772705.1 Candidatus Cloacimonadota bacterium
GAGCTACGCTGGCCCGTTGTTTCTAAGTCTGGATTCTCGCGATCATCCGGATCGGCCGTTGCACTTCCCGTTGCACCAGGACCCCGCAAACGGCGCCCAGGTTCGACGTGGATTCCCGCCGGTATCGCTCCGTTGTCCGGATCGATTGTGGCCTGCAAACTGCCGGATCTGCTCGGCGTCGATTCCTTTGTCGAACAGCCACGTTATCATGGAGTGTCGGAAATCGTACAGAGTGTAGACCACTCGATCGCCTCGGCTTTCGAAAGCTCCGCCCGGGCGTACTCCAGAGCCCGCCGATCTCTCATGGTCATCGACCGAAGCGGATCCCGGCCCCGGTAGCGCCGGGACAGGAAGGGAGCAATCCGCTATGCAAACCTACCGGCGTCTCGACAAACCGCTTCCATGGCCCTCGTCTCGCCGACGGATTCCGTGGCCAGTTTCGTTGCCCCTCGCGTGTCTTCCCATTCATGCCCTACGCCGCCGCCTTCTGGAGCTTGATCGCGATTGCCTCTCGGACCCGTTGAGCCTCCTCTTCGGTGTAAACGAACTCACCGCAGGAGACGCACTTTTCCGGCATCAGGCCATCGACGGTGACTCTCTTTCCGCCCGGAACCTCAAAGGTCTCCGAAACGATCACCTTCTCCATCCGCCCCCCGCACTCCGGGCACCGGTTGTCACCGCTTGGCTTCGTGGATTGTGATGACATGCCATCTGACCTCATAATTGAAGTATACCTTCTTTCCGGCGAGGTACATTAGCCGCCCGTGAGTGTCGCGCCCCTTGCAAGAGTCCTTGTAACCGTCGCATGCCCGCTTCTCTTCGTCCTCTTCCCGTTTCCAGTCGAAACTGGACATGGCGATCGCGATCACATCGTCCCATTCGAGGCCGAGAGCCACGCTACTCTTGAAAGCCTTGCTCGTCCAAGACACCTTTCGAGCGTCGATTGCCTTGATGACTTCGGCTGGGAGTCTTCTCTTGGCGACCACATGTATTTAATACAGTATCCATCAGCAACTCGAAGCTCTTTTGACGATTATTTCCCGTCTTTTTCTTGAGTCTTTCGGACCACCAGGACGGCCCCACAGGCCGCCTTCTCGATCCTTGTGGCTATCCTCGGAGAAACCGGCCGCCCTCGAGAGGCAGCCCAGACCACCCGGCTACCCACGCCCGCCACCCGAGCGAGCTCCGCCAGGGTCCTCGGCCCGGCCGCCAGGTCCCGCCGTTGCCGTTCCAGCCAATCTCGGATCGTCATGAGTAGCCTCGCTTCCAGTTCAATAGATCTCGCTCCAGTGAAAGAAACGGGCTCGGATTCATCACTCCCGGGTTCATGCAAAGCAAATTGATTTGTAAATCAACTGCTCTACCACTGAGCTACGCTGGCCCGAAAGGGACTGGTCTTCTTGGCCACAGCACCGAAGCACCCCAGTCAGGCCGGACTCTGCGGCACTGATGGAGTGATACCTGAGGGAAGCCTACTGGACAGTCAACTTGTGCTCGATGTAGTTGACGAGCATATCGACCGTGTAGAACTTGGCGAGATCCGAGACCGGCAGGTCTCCGTTCACTCCTGACAGGTCGATGTAAGGGTACTGGGACTTGAGGACGGTGAGACCGTCCGCGGTCAGCTTTCCGGCCGACACGTAGTCCTTGTTGTTAAAGATGTCCTGAGGGAAAAGCTCGCCCTGGGGGATCTTGAGGCTGAAGGCCTTCTCCATTCGGAAGATGATGTCCACGAAGTCGATTGACTCGGCCTCGAGATCGTTTGTGAGAGAGGTCTCGGGCGCCATCTCGGACTCCTCGACACCGAGCGCCTGATTCAGGCACTGTTTGACCTTGTCGTAGATCTCCTCGCGATTCATGATGCTCTTTCGCTCCTTGTGAACGGCAAATATTGGGAAGCCCAAGGCCGCTTCCCGTGGCGTCAGAAAGGGGGAAAGTATACCAGAGATCGAAAACCGTTTCAACTGGATACTCCGCCAGAAGGTGGGCGGCGGAAAAGTAGCCGATTGACCTCGGCCCGGGCCCACCCTGATGCGATAGACTACTCCCTGATCATGAACCGTCGATTCCTGTTCTTCGCCTGGGTCCTGGTCCCCTTCTGCCTCCTGGCTCAGCTTGCCCTCTGGCCCGATATGAGCGCCAGCCGGGAGATGGTGGGGCAGTTCGACTCCGAACAGGTCGCCCGGTCCGCAGCCTACGGGGACTTCCGTTACCTGTGGTTCATCTACCGGGCACTGGCGGCGGCGGCCCTCCTGCTCCTCCTGTCGACACGGACCATCAGCCATGCCTTGCGAGTGGCCGTCGACGCCCCGGGACGGCACCCGGTACTGACGGGCACATTGGTCTCCATCCTCTGTTGCATCGCCGTCCAGAGCCAGTCAATGGCCCTCGGATTCAAGGCGGGCTATCTCCACGAACTGGAGTGGGGATTCACAAATCAGACCGTCGCCGCTTGGGTCTGGGATGCCTTGCTGGGGCGCTTGATCGGCCTCGCCTACGTCACGGCCGCCATGGCCGCCATCCTGTTCATGGCCCGCCGGTTCGGCCGGATCTGGTGGGCCCCCTCCGCGGCATTCGTCATGATCGGCACGGTCCTGGTGCTGACACTTCAGCCCCTGGTCCTGGACCCGCTCTTCGACAACTACACCCCCTTGGCCGGCCGGCCCGGCGCCGAGGCCCTGGAGGAGCTGGCCGTCGAGGCCGGAGTCGACCCCTCCCGGATGTCCGTCGCCGAGACCAGCCACCGGTCCAAGAAGCTGAACGCCTTCATCAACGGATTCGGACCCACGTTGCGAATCGCCTTCTGGGACACCCTGCTCGACAGGTCGAGGCAGGACGAAGTGGAGCTAGTGCTGGCCCACGAACTGGGGCACTGGCACCACGACCACGTCCAGACCGGCACCCTGATCGCCCTTCTGGGAATCCTGGCAATGTTCGTGGTTCTGGGAGGTATCTTCCCCCATCCGGAGGCGGAGGATGTTCCGGCCTTGCTCTTCACCATCTGGCTCGTGATGATGGCCAGCCTCCCTGCCCAGAACCACATCTCTCGCACCATGGAGACCCAGGCGGACTGGTACGCCCTGGAGCTGACCGAGCGCTTCGACGCCTACGTCAGCGCCGAGGAAACCCTGGCCCGGGAGAACCTGTCCTATCTGAACCCGCCGTCTCTGGCCGTCTGGTTCCTCTACACCCATCCTCCCGTGGCGGATCGAATACGGATGGGCCAGGAGCGGAAGCCTCCGGGAATGCGGAGCTGGCGAAAGCCCTGACCCGGCCCCCCCCCCGAACTGAGGTCAGGCAGAGAAGCCAGCAGCCGCCCTTGGGTAACACGGAGTCCACGGTGGCCACGAAGTTCACAGACGCCGGGGGGAAGACGTGTGATCCCGTACGAGCTCTCCTCGAGAAAACTCCGTGTTCTCTGATATCTCTGAGATCTCCGTGTAACTTCTCATGCCATCGCCAGAGAAGCCACCCCGCGCCTGACTCCCTCCGGAAGTCACCGCGTTGACTTCGATCGTAGGCGGACCTATCTTTAATCTGTGGCCCACTACCATATCTCGGGGCGTCCCAGGCCAGAACGGGTCTGCGCTCTCCTGTCCCCTGAAGAGCCGCTGCCCGACGCCAGTACAGCGACCACCAGCGTCAGGGCCCGGGCGACGACGACGGTCATGGCCGTCGTGGAGCCCGCTGGAAAGCACTCCCACATCTTCTGGCCCGTGGCTGGCGGTGTCGGTGTGCTGGCAGCCTCCCTGGTGCTGTACTTCGGATGGCAAGAGCCGGCACCGTCGTCGACAAACACCATGCGCCGCGCCACCCAGCGGCCCAAGACAAGCCTCTTCAGCTCCAAGAAGCCCGTGTTGAAGCAGGAGGAATGGACCTACGGCCGCAAGGGCAAGCCGCCGGAACAGAGCCTGCCGAGCCGAAAGGACATTGCCCGGTACGCGAAGGAAATCGAAGCCTTAAAGGAGAAGCAGCAGGAGGAGATGGCAGCCCTTCCGGCCCCACCGCAGGCCCCGCCCGCCGAGGCGGAGGATTGAACCGGCCTCACGAGCCGGGCTCTCTGGCGACCCGCAACACCACGCGCTCCAGGCCCTGACCGCCAGATCCGTCCATCGAACCATGGGGGGAGGGTTCAGCAGCGATGACATGGGAGGTTGCACGGAGGTCTCCGAGATCACAGGGAGCGCGGAGATCTTTATGATCAGAGTTCGTACTGGCGGTCGCCGGATGCATCAGGAAGTCCGATCGACTGAAGACCCAGGCCTTGAATTCCCGATTCCCTGCTCCATGCTCCCTGTTCAGTCTCTACTCCGACAAGCACCTGCAACCAGCAATTCACAGCTCCACCAAACACTTCTGTGACCTCTGGGATCTCCTTGGCCGACCTGATCCTCACAGATACCTACCCCTCGCCTGCCAGGAGCCAACCCGTCAGCTCTGGAGATCGATTGTCTCCGGGAGGCCGG
>JAJFLN010000011.1 GCA_021772705.1 Candidatus Cloacimonadota bacterium
CAAAGGTGCCCCCGCCCCCCCTCAACACTCTACGTTGATCATGAACCTCTCGCGGCCCGTCAATGGTTATCTGAAGCACGGCGATTGAGAGTGCGCTCAATAAACGGATCTTCTCCTCGTCGAGTAGATAGCCATTTGTCACGAGTGTGGAACCGTTGAAGTCCAGCCCCAGAGCTCCAATTCTGGGTGTTAGTTCGCGCACGACAGAGAACGCGAGCGTTGGCTCCCCTCCGTACCACGTTACAGAAATCCCTTTCGCCTTATCGAACGAAGAAATGAACCGAAGGATTCCGTCCATCACTTCACGAGACATCACCTGGCTTCTCGACTGCGTGTCCTCGAAACAGTACGAACAGTCGAAGTTGCAGGACAACGTCGGGCAGATTGTGAGATCGATTATGCTACCGTCGTATACCAGTGTGTTTCGGGCTCGCCTTCTCGTCAATAGATATGACTCGGTTTCGCTCTCATCAACGACGAACTTGCCTTCACGCATCACATCAAGCATCGCTTCCGGAATGTCACTGCTTGCTAGCTGGGTACCACGCTCGAATTCCGTCAGCAACCCATATGAAGCGGAGTCCACCTGCATCAACCTGCCGGAAACAGCATTATAACAAAGGCAAGCTCCCGCCTTCGCCCTAAATAGAGTATTGTATCCCGACCAAATCACAACTGCTACCCTCGCTTGCCCACGGCTGCGATCCAACATCGCTGCACTGCAGTATCTCCACTACACACCACATACCCCACTACCTTCAGGTCTATCACCACAGTGCCGGTGTAGATCGCGACTTCCGCCACCCTCGTGCTCTGCCCGCCCTCAGCGGCTACCGAAAAACTCCCACGCCAACTTCGCCGCGCCCATCTGTCGCCCACGTATCGCCCCAGAATACGGCTTGGCCGGTAGCTCGAAGCCGAGTTCCTCTCGCGGGCCACTTCTGGGCTCTTCTCGTAAGCCATGTGGAACAGCCAAGCTGAATGTTGGCACCACACCCCTGTTAGCCAGCGATCACACCATGACTAACAGGGGTGCCATCTCCATAGACCTTGCCCGACCTATTGGTCTCGGGCGGCGCACTTCGTATGGCACGGGCCCTTGCACGCCCACGACAGAGGCAGGTTCTCTGGGCGCTCCTCACGCTCGGAGGTCCCAGCCAGCTGATTCACCTCGTCCGGGGTGCAGTCAAATCCTGCCGCCTGCCAGTGAGTGGAGCGCTCTTCGAGTGTCTCAAGCGCCATAACCTGCTCACGGAACATGTCATCCGTTTGCATCCTGTCAATCAATGTCCGCGCTGTATTCAATGACAATGCCATCACCGTCCTTTGCCCAGAGGCCCCGCAACTGCATACGTCAGCCCACCGCGGCAGTCACCTACTGCCGCCACAGTCGGAGGCCCATATAGGCGTTGTTCACCCATTATCGCATACACACCGTAGCTCGTCAATACCCGGTATGCCAGCCTTAATCCATGGAAGCTGCCCAGTGTGGTGTTGCCATCCAGAGCTACTCCCACGGGCGCACTTCAGTTTCACCTTGCGGTAAAGCCGTTTCGTCGGCCATGGCGCGTTGTAGTCTGCGCTCTGCGTCATCGTCAAACCACCACGTACGAATCATCATGGTCGGCAGAATCTCTCCAGTTCGCGTGAGGAGCGAAGGTGGGTGTCCGAAGCGGTCCCAGAAGGCAAACCTCACGTACCCCGCGAACCAGCCGAGCGCATACGGATGTGCGTTGTATAGGAGCTCGTCGAGCTCCCGAATAATCCTTCGCTGTTCATCTCGAACTGGAGAATTGACATATTCGGCGCACAGAGAATCCACGGCATCCAGTGCCAGTCCGGGAACGTTTGCAGAACCGGGTTTCTGCGCTAGGTCGGATCGCCACTGCCGCTCAGGATCAGGAAGTCGACTCCCGCCCCCCACGTAATAGCACACTTCGAACTGACGTTCTGCTACCATCTTCGCCAGAGTGCTCGGATCGATGAGCTTCAGAATGAACTTCACCCCCGCCTTCTCGAAGTCATTCTTCATGACCAGCCATATTTTCTCCCAGCTCTGGTAACCGTAAAGAAGTGTCACCTCCAACCTGCTTCCACTGCCGTCAATCAAGACCCCTTCGCGATCCCGACGCGTGTATCCAGCTTCAGCCAGAAGCATCTCAGCTTCAAGCGGATCAAATGCAACCACTTCGTTCCGGTCCCCATTGCCCCATCGACCACCAGGAAAGTAACTCTTCATTAGTTGATACTGGCCGTGAAATAGCTTGCTTACCAATCGTTCCCGGTTGAACAGATGCGCAAAGGCGAGGCGAATGTTCCTGTTGCTGAATGGCGCCCTTCGCAGGTTGAATACAATCCCGGAGAAACTAACCGGCGCGTGCGTGAACACCTTTCGCATCTTCACCCACCCGCGCGTCACAATACCCTCTTTGGGCAACTGCCGAACCCACCGTTCCGCACTCGATACGTAGTAGTAGTCTAAGTCCCCCTTCTTGAACATTTCAAACTCCAAGTTTCCTCCCCGAATCACTCTAAATAGCACTTCCTTGAAGTTGTAGCAGCCCACTGCCCAGCGTTCCCGTGCAGCCCACCAATCGTCTCTTCTTTCGAGTGTTACACTTTCTCCTCTTACAACGCCATTGGAGCGAACCGAATATGGCCCCGATCCCGGGATCATCGTCCAGTTGTACTTGGACAGATACTCATCGCCAGGTATCGTAGCGTGGCGCGCTGGGAGAATGTTCATATCGGCCGCGAAACGAAGAAACAGCTGCCAGTTGTTTGACTTTGTTCTTACTTTGACAGTGCGTTCATCGAGGACTATTGGATCCTCGAAACCCTCTCTGTACAGTATGTAGGAGCTTGGGTGCTGCCTATCCTTCAGAGTCTTGTGCTTGAAACTAGCAACTACGTCCACCGCCCGTACAGGTTGGCCGTCTGAGAACGTGGCGTGCTCGTCGAGTCGAAAGGTGTAAGTCTGCACTCCCGCACCCTCATCCGTCTCAATTGTCCACTGCTTGGCAAGCCAGGGTATGTACTCCTCGGTCTCTGGGTGAATTTGCACTAGCCTGGATTTCCACGGAAGGGAATTGACCTAATGGAAATGCATGACGCGATCACGTCATTCATGAGAGCAGGCGTAGCTTCTTTGAATTCCACCATGGTACGCGAATCGGTTGGTCGAGCATCCCAGAGGCAATG
>JAJFLN010000101.1 GCA_021772705.1 Candidatus Cloacimonadota bacterium
CAGGCAGCACGGGTACCTCAGGAATTCGGGTCCAGTCGTGTGTCCCCGGATCCCTACCGCGACCGGATCCCCCATCCCCCAGCAGATATGCACCCGCGTCCGGGGAAAGGCTGGCCGTTCAGGCTGGGTCATGGTGTCGATCCATCGATTGCGTGAATTCCCACCCGAGTGATAGGTTGTTGGCAGCGAAGGGGTCCTGGGGTGGTTGGTCCAGGAGCTTGCCTTTGCATTTGAACTACGACTAGAGATGCAACAGTTTCCATGTCCCGAGTGCCGGGCACCCATTTATTCCAACAGGACGCAGGACCAGCCTGGCTGGCGTTGTCTGGCCTGTGGATTCTCTCCTGCGGTAGAAGCAACAGCCTCCACGACCCCCTCCTCGGATCTGCCTGAGGAATGGGAGGTCATGGAGATTCTTGGTGAGGGCGGTATGGGGGCCGTCTACAAGGCTCGTCACAAGTTGACCGGGGAGCTGGTGGCCCTCAAGTGCGTCCTCGGAGTTCACACCATGGAGCCCGAGTATGCCCGGCGATTCGCCCGGGAGGTCCAACTTCTTCACAGGCTCAGACACCCCCACGTGGTTCAGCTGATCAGCTCCGGGGTACACAAGGGACAGCCCTGGCTGGCGCTGGAGTTGCTGGACGGTCGAGATCTGCGGGATCGCATGGACGAGGAGACTCTCTCTGCTCGTGAGAAGCTGATGATCCTGATCGAGATCGCCGAGGCTCTCTCCTACACGCACGGTCAGCAGGTGATTCACCGGGACCTGAAGCCCGAGAACGTCCTTCTCGATGCCTCCGGCAGCGCCAAGGTGACCGACTTCGGTTTGGCCTCGCTGCAGGCGCCGACCAAGTCAGCCCCCAGGTTGACCCAGGCCGGCGTGGCCATGGGCACCGTGGATTACATGGCTCCCGAGCAGATGCTCGATGCCGCGGCATGCGGCCCCCCTGCGGACCTCTACTCCCTGGGCGTGTTGACCTATGAGTTGTTTGCCGGGGACAAGCCCTACGGGGCAGAGCACATCTGCAGCGTAGTCTCGGGAATCCCGGGAGAGCTGGACGATCTGATCTACTCGATGCTTCAGAAGGAGCCCAGCCGCAGGCCCGCATCAGCCGCTGTCGTGGTAGAGCATCTGACCCAGATCCTGGACATCATCGATGGCGGCAACAGTCGGGGCGCACCGGTAATGAAGGCTTCCGCCGGAGTGGGCCCGCCGGCAGGCCGAACGAGGAGCAAGTCCGTCGCGCCGCCACCCCTGACTCTCGATGCCGTGGGAGGCCAGGCCACACCCCTGTCGATGGAGCCCGTCTCGGACCCGGTGCAGGCACCGCCGACCGAGAAGCCGATGCCTGCGGGGCTGGAGCTCGGGAAGCAGAGTCCCCAGCGCGAGGCACCCCGTCAGGCGGCTTCTCCCCCCCAGTCCCCGCAGCCCCGGCCTGGGCCGGCTTCGACCCAACCGGTCCCGGTGTCCCAGCAATCCGGGCCCGCCAGCGGTGGAGTCCCAGCATGGGCCATCGGTCTCGTTGCCGTGCTCATCCTGGGTGGCGGCATGATCGCCTTCCGAGGAGGAGTGGCTAGGCCGGCTTCCGATACCCCCAGCGCCGCTACAACCAAGGCGCCTGCCGCTCCCCCGGCGCCGGTTGCCACCACCGGTGGGATTCGGCTGCAGACCCAGCCGTCAGGGGCTCACATTTTCGTCGACGGAAACGACACCGGCAAGGTGACGCCAGATACCATCGATGGGCTGGCTCCCGGCTTCCACAAGTTCGATCTCAAGCTCGCCGGTTACAGTGACAAGAGCGCCATGTACAAGGTGGTCGTCGGCCGGACCCTGACCGCCGAACCCCAGCTCGAGAAGACCGGACGACGGTAGTTGCCGGTGAGTGAAATGGAAGTCCCCGGAACGGTCCTCGTCGATGTTCAGCCGGCACGAGGCGTGATAGTCGGGGGTCTGAACGCCGGAGGGGGATCGTCTTGATCGGCACAGTCGACCTGCTCATACTGTTGGCCTTCATCGTCTACGCCATCTCATCAGGGCTCAAGGCCAGCGACGCCGCCTCCGAGAGCCTGGAAGAGTACTTTCTGGCGGGCCGCAGCCTCTCAGGCTGGCAAGCCGGGTTGAGCATGGCAGCCACCCAGTTCGCTGCCGACACACCGCTGCTCATCAACGCACTGGGAGAGCTGGCAGCCATCCTGGCATCCCTGTTCCTGGCTCCCCTGCTGATGTGGGCAATCCCAGCCCAGCACGAGGCCTGGAGAATGCTGACCATGGCCGCCCTCGCCACCGTCGCGGCCGTCTGCACATCCCTGGCGACCCGGCCGGAGTCCGACGAGCTGATCGACGCCTTCTACAAGAAAGTGAAGCCTCCGGGGTTCTGGGGGCCCGCGGCACACCGGGCTGGCGTGGACCCAGGTGGGGGTTCCCGTCGACTGGCCAGGGGAGTGAGGGACACGGTTCTGACAGCCCTTTCGATCTTCTGTCTGCTCGTGGCGTGCGGCACCTGGATCTGCGGCAGTCCGGCGCCTTCTCTGTTTCCGGGACGGGTTTCCTGGATGGCCTTCATGGCCCTCACCGGTATTCTTCTGATCCCCATCTGGTGGAAGACAGCCATGGGAACCGCGCCGGAGGACGAGAGTTCCTCAGCTCCCGAAGTCCAGGAACAACCGGAGGAGGGCAGTTGATTCCAACCCTCACCCAGACAGGAGCTCCTCCTCGAACGGGCATCGCCGCATCGTTGCTCCTGCTCTTGATCGCTCTGAGCTGGGCGCCGCCGGCGATGGGTCAGGAGATCCCGAACGGTCTTCCCGTGGCTCCGGGAGAGTCCCTGGCCCTGCCTCCCGTCTCGGGACAGGCCATTCCTTCCGCGCCAGCCACGACCTCTGAACCGGAAATTCAGGCCACCACGGCCCTTTCAGCCAGCCTAAAACCACTGACGCTTCCTGGCAAGCCAGTTCAGGTCGTCTCGGTGGGTGACTTCCAGATCGAGATGGGTCGAAGGGTGCAGATCGAGCTCGGAATTCGCGAGGCAGCTCGGCTCTGGGTTCACGCCGAGGCCGTGGCCCAGGCACTGGCACCTGCGGCGGCCTCCGTTCCGTCGGAACGGACAGCGACTCAGCCAAACATCTGGCTCCACTGGGATGACCCGGCAGTCGGGGAGTCCAAGT
>JAJFLN010000102.1 GCA_021772705.1 Candidatus Cloacimonadota bacterium
GAGCGGCTCCGTTGCCGCCGGCGGCAACGGCGGGTGCTCGAGCCCGGCGGGAGCGGCGAGGCTTGGTGTACGGTACGGTTTCTGCGATACCTTCCAGATGTGCGTTTTCGGCGTTTTCGGCCTCGGATCCCGCCGGATCGCTTTCTGGGCCGGGTGATGTGTGAGTCCGACCACCCCCCGACACCGGGCCGACCTGGGGCCGACCAGGCCCCGACCGAGGGAGCTCTTGGCCCGACCACCCCGGCTCTGGCCCCGACCGGTTGGCGATCGTAGTGGCGGGATCTTTGTCTGCGATCTCGAGGGTGTCGGGATCGAGCAGGCCTGAGACGAAGGGCTTGCCGTCTGTGCCGCGTCCGTCGTAGAGGAGCTCGTAGACGAATGAGAAGCCGCGTCCGGAGCGGTGGGCTGCGAGGATCTCGTAGTCCTCGAGGCGGGCCAGGTGCACCTTGAGCTGGGTGTTGCCCCAGCCGGTGGCCTCGCGCACCTGGCGTCGGGTGAAGCGGTAGTCGCGGCGGTCGCACTCCAGTTCCCGGCAACCGGCAGCGACCAGGTCCTCCACGAGTCCCAGGAGACGCCGGGTCTGTGGAGGGAGTTCGTCGAGGGTGCGGCCGAGGCCGACGTCGGCGAGACGGTTGGCGAGTCGGATGTCGTCTGGGGTGACCCGGATGTATCGGAGGGGCTTGCCGTCGTGGAGGGAGGCGGTTCGGACGGGCCGCTGGTACTGGTGGAGCAGGGCGATGGCGTCGATGAGCTCGAGGTACTTGGCGTGGTCGCGCCGGGGAGCGGGTCTTGTCGTCGGGGAAGCGGAGACGGTGGGCGTAGGGGTTGACGATGGCGAGGGGATTGATGAGGCGCTGAGCGTTCTGGTGGAGCTTGAGGAGTGCGGCCTTGCGGGCGGAAGCGAGGCGGCCTTCGAGAGTGCGGGCGGTGCGCTGGAGGTGGTGGATGCGCTGGGTCTGCTGTCGGGTCTCGCTGACGGCGAGGATGAGGCATCGGTTCTGGAGTTCCTCGTCGATATCGGAGGCGGTGGTGGTGAGGAAGATCATGACGGGTCCCTGCACCTGATAGTCGTGAGTGACGAGGCGTCCTGTAGTGGGGTCCTTTCCGGTGGAGGCGATGCGGAGCTCGCCCTCGCTCTGGAGGAGTTTCAATGCGTAGCTGGCGCGCTCGGCGCCTTCTTCTTCCACGATGGCGAGGATCTTGTGGGCCAGGTTGGTCTGGCCCATGTAGAAGAGGGCCTGGCCGGTGAGTGCGGAGAACTGGATCCGATCCTCGGGGGGGACGAAATCGAGGATGGCGTCCATGAGGGTGGACTTGCCGGCAGCGGAGGTGGATTGCACGATGAGGGCCAGGGGGCGGTCGAGTTTTCGGCTGATGGTGGCGATGTAGCCCAGGAGCTTGTTGGTCTCTTCGCCGACGACGCCTGCGGCCTGGAAGTCGGCGAGGATGCGATCGATGAGGCGGGGGTCACGGAGGAGCTCGAGGGCGGCGGTGCGTTCTTCGTCACTCATGGGGGGCGCTGTGGAGGCCTTGGGCTCCAGCGCTTTCTTGATCAGGGAGTCCTGCAGGTCCTCGAGTGTGAGGAGGAGTGCGCCCAGGTCGTGGTGGATGAGGTCGGGGGAGACGCCGAGCTCGGTGGCGGCGGCCTTCTCGAAGGCGATGCGCTGTCGGGCCTGGAGGAGATCGAGGGTGTCGGTGTGGAAGCCGGCATCGGAGCGCACCCGGAGGTTGACGCGGAGGAGAGCGAAGGAAGTGTTGGCGGCCAGTCCCCGAACTCGGTAGGTGCGGTCGCCGCAGGTGAGGGTGAGGGTGACGGAGTCGGTGTCGGGATCGAGGGTGGCTGCTGGTGGCGGGCTCGGTGGTGGCGGAAGCGGAGTGGCGGCTGGAGCTGGTAGAGCTTCTTTTTTAGCTGCTTCCGGCCCCGGAGAGGGCTTCGGCCCGATGAAGTCTTCCTCGGGTCCAGCGGGAGGCTCAGCGGCTAAGGAAGAAGCTGCTGGCGGTGGCGGCGAGTCCTCTGGTGGCGACGGGATCTCGAGTGTGGGGGCGGAGTTGGGCTTCTTCTCAGCTGCTGTCTTCCCGGGCTGGCCGTTTCCGAGCCATTCGGCCTTGCGGATGAGGATGCCGAGGCTCTTGGCCGCAGGGGTGACCTTGCGGGCGTAGTCGTTGGCGTCCATGCCGCGGGGGAAGAGGATCCGGTAGGTGTCGATACCCAGCTCCTGCAGCTTGGGGGCAAGCTCGGAGGCGGCCTTCTCGCCGCCGGTGTCCCGGTCGTAGGCGATCAGGACTCGCCGGATGTCGTGGCGGGAGAAGGCTGCGGCATGCTCCTGGGTGAAGCCCCGGGTGCCGAAGGTGCAGGTGACGTTTCGGAAGCCGGAGGCCCAGAAGGTGAGGGCATCGAGGGCGGCCTCGCAGAGAATGATCTCGTCGGTTGCCTCCAGGGCCGCCCGGTTGATGAGGCCTCGGAGGGGGCCGGTGAGGTTTCGGTGCTTGTACTCGGGGCGGCGCATGGCCTCTGCGGCGCGGCGACCGTAGAGGCCGACGATGCGTCCGTCGGCGTCGCAGGTGGGGATCGTGAGCATGCCTCGGTAGAGTTCGTGGCCCGTGTCGGGGTTGGTGAGGCCGAGGCGGGCGAGGCGTTGGCGGATGGTGCGTCCGGCGGCGCGGTTCTTGTCGGGGAGGGTGAGGCCGAGGGTGCGATCGACGAAGCCGATCTGGAAGTGAGCGAGGAGCTCGGGGGAGTCCAGGCCCCGCTTGGCGAGGTAGGCCAGGGCGGCGGGGTTCTCGGGGAGTTTGGAGTGGTAGTAGCTGGCGACCTGGGCGAGCAGGGTAGCGTCGTCTGCGTCGAAGGAGACCGGCGAGGGCAGCAGTGGCGTAGTGGAGCGTTTCGCCGTGTGTCCGGTGGCTGGCGTGAAGAGGGCCGGGGCGTCGGCCCGGAGCAGTTCGATACCGTCGCTAACGCTCCTGGTGGCGGAAGCTGACGCCCTGGCTCTTCATGACGAAGTCGACGACGGAGCCGGCGGCGTCGCAGCCGAAGCAGTGGAAGAGGTTCTTGGCCGGGTCGAGGGTGAAGGAGGGGGTCTTCTCCTCGTGGAAGGGGCAGACACCGACGAGCTGCTTGCCTCGGCGGGAGAGAGTGATGCCCCGGGCCTGGGCGAGGCGCTCGAGGGAGGCTTCGCGCTTGAGGCGCTCGAGTTCGGCAGCGGCGATGCGGGGCATGGGGGCCTCCTGGTCCGGGGGGTGTCAAGGGGAAAGCCTGGAAACGGAAGGCTTGCGTGTCGGCGCATCGGAATGTACATAGTGTGTAACATCCTGTCAAGCCAGGCACTTCCACTCCCCAGCCAGCCCTTACCATTCCCCGGCAGCGGGAGATCTTGAATTTCGCCAGGAGCTGACAGGTGCCGAGGGCTACGTTGAAAGAGTTTGGAGTTCGATTGACGCAGATGCGGCAGAGCCGCGGCTGGTCCCAGACAGAGCTGGGGCGGGCCTCCGGAATCTCACGTCGAATGATCGCGTACTATGAACGGGACAACTCCCAGCCTCCCGGGGCGATCGTGGTGAAGCTGGCGAAGGCCTTGAACGTCACCACCGACGAGCTGCTCGGGGTCCGGTCGGAGCGGAAGCGGATGAGTCCGGCCCAGGCACGTCTGGTGAATCGGTTGAAGCGAGTCGAGGAACTGCCCCCATCGGATCGCCGGGCCCTGCTGAAGCACCTGGATTTGCTTCTGAGCCAGCGTCGCTCTGAATCCGATCGCGACTCTCGCGTCGCCTGACGCTGCCACTCAGCGAGGAGACACCAGAGAAGCCGATGGGTGAACTTGCTCCGGAGGTCCTGGAGAAGCTGGAAGCTCGGGAGGGAGGCTGGTCGACTCACGCTGCCGAATCTCGCCAAGAGCTGGGGCTGGGCTGGGGTGACGTGATTGCCGTCGGCCGCAGTGCCACTTCCTGGAAGCGGGAGACCGACGATCAGGGGGTGGCCCTGGATGGCTGGAAGGACTCCATGGTCGGCAGAGACACCTCGGGCCGGGAGATCTACATGGCCGGAAAGTGGGTATACTTTGAAGAGGAGCCTTGCTGGTATGTCATCACGATCCGACAACATCGCAAAGAGAAGCAGCAGCGCCGCAGACGGCGTCCGTAATCGCTGTCCCGCCTGCGGTCGCGGCACCGTGGAGCGTGTGATCGTCTCCAAGACTTTCCGCGTGGAGGGCAAGCGGGTCCGTGTCGACGGTCTGATGCCGAGCAAGTGCGACGTCTGCGGCGAGCTCACCTGGTCGGAGCGGGAGCTGAAGCGAGCCGACGAGGCGATCGCGATCAAGCTCCGTCGCGCCGCTGCCTGAAGCCCCCGCTGCCAGCTGCGGCCGTGCCGAGCTTCTTCTTTAGCAGCTCTCCACCTGCAGCTCCCGATCACCCCCGCAGCGAAGGGGGAAGCCGCCAGGCTGGCGCTGCCGCTCGGACGGCTGAGGCGAGTCCGGGGCCGCCGTGGTCGCTCGCCTTGAAGCGGGCGTCACAGCTCGGCTGTCTAATTTGGCGTTGCGCCAGACGGGGACCCGCTCGGGCTCGTTGGCCCTCGCTCTCGGGTGCGCTCGAGCGCACCCTCGGTCCCCGCAGGCGAACGCGAAATTAGCCAGACCGGGCGGGAGTCTTCGGGCAAGCCGGCCCGCGCTTTGATGCTGGCGCTTCGAGCGACTGCAGCAGTACGGGCCGTGGAAGCTGCCGCACCGTGGAAAACCCGCCAGGGGCGGGTTGTTCCACACCGCTTGGATAGCTCGCCCGGGGCCACGGGCCCCGGGCGACCTACCCACAGCTCCCACAGCCTGATGAGCTTCGCCCCGTCGCGCGTAATGCGAGGGCGCTCCGGGGCTCGCGTCGGTGTCGGCCTCGCGGCCGACGAGCTTTGAAGTCGGCACTCACGCAGTCGCTTCGAGGCGTTCTGGCGGCGAAGAGGGAACCGCTCCGACAGACAGCCGTCAGCGCCGCAGGCCTTCAAATGACGCCGGCCGCCAGGCCGGCACCTGCGCGAGCTCCGGCCGAGCCCTCCCCCCGAGCGAGGCCGGAGCGAAGCTCATCACGGTGTGGGAAGTGGGGGCAGGTGACGCGGAAGGCTCGAGCCGCCCGCGGCAGCTGTCCCAGGGCTGTGGGCAACCCGGTCCACCGTGCCGATCATCAACTCCGACAGCTCCTCCGGGTTGTCCACGGCCCGGCACTTTCCACGGCCCCACTTCGAGCGACCGAAGGGAGCGGATCAAGAGGGCCGGAGGCGAAGCGACGAGCTCGACGGCGCCACCGATACCACTCACCCCAGCCAGAACATGATCGCGCCGGCGTGTCGAGGAGCAGAGACGGAGGCCCAACAGGTTTCGGCCCCCGCATCACCACCGACTCCCGCCCGGCCATCTAATCTCGCATTCTGCTGCGGGGTCAACCGCACCACCCGCAAACTCCCGGACACGCCCACAACACCCGAATCACCCGCGACTCCCGACAGCCGCACCCCGACTGCAGAAATGCCAGATTAGATGGCCGGAAACAAGACGCTCGCAGATTCTGCTTCGCCAATCGTATCCTTCGTTGAAGAAGGTATATCCTACGTCTGTGTAGGAGATTCGTTTGACGTCTGGAGCCGTTCCTTCGCTCTACGTAGTCCAGCCATCAGTTCGCTGTAGTTGAGGTTCCACGGCACTCCACCAGGTCGCCCGTAAACCTCAATCACCAAGCTCTCACCTTCTTCTCTAAGTTCGGCTAGCATTTCGTCCTCGTACCAGATCTCCGCTACAACATCTTCTCTGTCAGGAACACTTGAAAGTGTGACTTCCATGATTCACCTCGAAGCTGGCTCCGATCTCGTGAACCCAAGCTAGTCCTTACGGCCCCACGCTTCTTCTATCGTGTCTGATAGTTCTCTAGTCGCGGGGAGCATTAACTGTCTCGCAGATACCAACAGGTCTTGGTCACCCGCAAGTCGTTCCAGCACAGTGGTTCCGACTACTTCTCTGACGCGGATGTCATCGTGTTGTGCCAGTTCTTCTAGGAACGCGAATGCTCGTTCCAACTCGTCGATTGGGCCACCTGCGGACAGCATCGAGATTAAATTAGGATTCAAGACTGCACTGAAGAGATTGTGCGGACCCGGATCGTCCCCGCCCCACCACTCCATTTCCTTCTCGTACGTTCGCCGTAGTTGTGGTAGTCGGGAAACGAGTGCGTCTCCCAAGTTGTCGTACTCGATTGGCTGCTCCCCAACCATTTCACTGGCCTCCGAGTGCTCGCTGTAAGTCATACAGGATTCTCTCGGCCGTCAGACGATCCTGCGGGGTTAGAGGCTCGTTCACGAGAATCCGCCTAAGTCTGTTGATGGTGTTCAACCCCTTGTCGGAATGAAAGAGACCACCGGTCGGTTGTCCGGTTCGAAGCTCGTTCCTAATGGCACCCGCAGTGCCGCCGTGGATGCTATCGCCAGGTTGGAACAGCGCATCAATCGTATCTCTTAGCCTTTGATTGCTAGCTCTCGGCTTGGGAAACGGCCTCCCACTGGAGCGGGTTCCTGGAGACGGGCAGCTCGTACCGCCACTTGTGCTAGGCCTACGTCCTCCTCCTCCGCTCGAAGCGACGTTGAACAATGTAGCCGCAGACGTGTTGAGGCGATTGGCGATCGTGGCAGCTTCCCCGAGAGTCGTCAGGCCGCGTACGGTATGAACCGCTGCAATTGTGCGACCACCAATACCAACAGCCTGAAGAGCGAACCCACTGCCAGGGGGGCCTAGCACCGCGGCACTCGAGTTCACGAGAAAGCTGAAAAAGGAGAATGTAGCGGCGCCAGCATTGCCCTGATGAACGTTGATGGCGAGCGTACCCAAGTCCACCGCGGCGTTCGCGGCCGCCACCGGGTCGATAAGCCCCATCGGATCTCTGTACGTGACTGGATTGTTCCCGACGTAGCTGTAGAGGTTGAGTCCGCCTAGGAATCCGATTGGGTCTTGATTTATGAACCGCCCCAGCTCCGGCGAGTACCAGCGATTCCGCAGATACAGCAGACCGCTGAGTTCACTGCCGCCGCGGCCCGTGTAGCCGAGTCGCTTGTCCGAAACCTCCGGCGGAGCACGGGCTCCGAAAGCACGATAGTCCTGTACGAGCAGCGTCGCCTCGGGGCCATCGATGCGGCCCACGACGCTCTGGAGGTGATCCCCTAGGAGCACTGCCACGCCGCTTGTCGGAGGCGTCACTTCCACGGGTACCTCGTCAAGGGATTCGCCCGTCACGAAGCGGCGTGTGGCTGTGCCGTCGGCCCCCAAATCCAGCAGGGGGTTGCCGTCGGGACCCCAGAGCTGGCGCTCTGGCGTAAGACCGGAGGCTGCTGTCTCCCAGCGAAGGTTCGTCAGCGGACCCACTGGCGAGTGATAGCGGTACGCTTCCTCACGGCCCTCGGGTGTCCGGACTGTCACGAGCTGGCCGGCAACGTTCCACAAGTACCGGGTCGGTGTGGTGGCTCCGGCGGGAAGAATCGACTCCAGCTGCCCGTCGGCATCGTGACCGATCCGGGTCGGACCCGCCGCGCCGGGCTCGGTGACACGCAACAGGCGGTCGGCGTCATCCACCTCGTACATCGTCATGCCACCCGGCGTGGTCAGCCCAGTCCGGTTTCCCGCGGCATCAAAGGCGAAGGTCTCGAAGAAGCCGTTGGGGTAGTCGGCCCGGACGATTTGGTCGCGCTCGTCGTAGCGATAGGCCGTGACAGCGTCACCCTGGCGCTTCTCCACGACCCGGCCCAAGGCGTCGTAAGCCAGGCCCTCGGATTGAAGCTCGAAGCCCCCTTTGCTGTGGACATTCGATACCAGCCTGCCGGTCTGATCGTAACCCAGCTCCCGGGTCACTCCATGCGGCATCTCGGCTCCGGCGAGCCGGCCCGAACGGTCGTACCGGTAGCCGATCCGGGCCAGCGGCGAGAGGATCTCCGTCAGCCGCCCCGCCGCATCGTAACGGCGCTCCGTCAGCGCGGCGGGCTCGGCGTCGACCGTGCTTCCCGTGAGCCGCCCGCTCCCGTTGTACTCGAAGCGCTGGGTCTTGCCCAAGTGAACCTGCTCCAGAGCGATGAGGCGATCGGCCAGGTCGTAGGTGAGAACGATGTCCGTGTCTCCGTCCTGCAGCCGTTTCAGGTTGCCGGCGGCGTCGTACTCGAAGACGACCGTGTCCTCCAGAGCACCTCCCGCCCTGAGGTACTCGATGCGGACTGGGCGCGAGGCCGCGTCGTAGCTGCGCCGGATTTCCTGGCCGCTGAACTCGAAGACTGAGCTGACCCGGCCCACCGCGTCGTGGAGGCGACGGGCGACCTGCCCCAGCGGGTCCGTCACGGTCACGACCCGTCGAAGAGCGTCCCGGGCGAAGCTCCAGCTCTTTCCTCGGCCGTTGGTCAGGGAGACCACGTCACCGTTGGCGTCGTGACCGGCAGTGAGAGTGACTGCGCCGGAGGTGCCGAAGGCACGTGTCACCGAGACCAGCCGATCCAACGAGTTGTACTCGAGGCGGTCCTCGATTTCCAGCGGCGACCCGGCGCCACGAATCGCGGCGACGATCCGGCCCACCGAGTCGTAGCGAAGACGCTGGCGGCTGCCGTCGCCGAGAAGCGTCTCGATGAGCTGACCCGCCGCGTCGTACGTGAAATGCTGCTCCCGGCTCTCGGCGTCCAGGATGGACACCGGCTGGCCGTCCGAGTCGTACCGAATCGTGACCGTGTTGCCCAGGGAGTCGGTGCGAGTGGTGGGTCGATCCGCCGTATCGTAAGTCGTGGTGAGACTCTCGCTGGCCGGGAGCGTGACGCGCCTCAGGCGTCCCCTCCGATCGTAGAGCAGTGATGTGCGGTTGCCCAGGGGGTCCGTGACGGCGGCGACCTGGCCCCGGGCGGTGTAGGCGATCCGGGTCGTTCGGCCCCCAGGAGCGGTGATGGCGACGGGAAGGCCCGCGGCGTCGTTCACGATCTCCGTACGGTTTCCCAGGGGATCGACAGTCGCCGACACCAGACCGGCGGCGCCGTACTCGATCCGCGACACGTTGCCTTGCGGATCCGACGCCGAGACCAGCCGGCCCGAGGAGTCGTAGACGAAGGTGCTGGCGTTGCCCATGGCGTCGGTGATCCGCACTGGGTTGCCGCCGGCGTCGTGGTCGAGGGTCGTCGTGTTGCCCAACGGGTCCTGAAGACGCCTCAGCCGGTCGAGCCCGGGGACGTAGTCGAGCGTCCAGGTCGAGCCCGTCGTCTCGTCGCGCATGGAGGTCAGGTTGCCGAGGGCGTCGTAGGTGGAGCTCCGTACTGTGGCGTCGGCCCGTTCGTGCCGAGTGACTTGGCCGCGACGGTTGCGAGTGAACTTCTCGACGCGACCGAGGGGATCGCCGGACTCGAGCAAGGCACCGAGGGCGTCCGTGCGGTACGAGGTGGAATGGCCCCGCCGATCGGCCAGAGTGGTTCGAGCCGTGCCGGCGGAGACCGGGACCGCGGGGGAGGCACGAGAGGAGGCTCCAGAGGCTTGGGAGGTGAGACTGGTTGCGGCCCGGAGTCGGAAGATACCTCCGGATCGGCTGCGCGCCGCCGTCAGGTGACCCCGAGCGTCATAAGTCAGCTCTTCGCGGCTGCCGTCCTCGAAGGTGATTCCCGTGAGCCCGTGACGGCGATCGTAGTCGAAGCGGCGACGGGAGTCGTCGGGAAATGCGACCTCCACGAGGTTACCCTCCCCGTCGATCTGGAAGCGGGTCTCTCGCCCGGCTGGATCGCGGATGTGGCTGAGCTTCCCGGCGGCGTAGTGGAAGCTCACGTCCGGGGCGGCCTCGGAGGCATCGGAGCGGGGGAAGACGATTCCCGAGAGCTGGCCGCTCTGATGGAAGTAACGCGTCGTCTGGCCGTTGATATCGACATTGCTCAGCAGACGGCCGGAGGCATCGAAGCGACGCGCCACACCTCCGGGCGTACGCACCGTGACCTGGCAGGTGAGAGCATCGAACTCGACGGTGTCGTGCTCGCCGTCGGGACGAAGCACCACATCCCGCAGGGTGACTTCGCCGAGGCCGGCCACCTCGAGGCGGCCGGGCACGGCCCCGAAGAACACTTCGAGCTCGTAGCGGCCCGTCGTCCCGTCTCCGCCGGAGGCGCGGATGGTGTAGGTTCCAGTCGTCGGCAGCGTGACGGCGGCGATGCGGGCGTTGTTCCCCGGTCCGGCAGGGAAAGCCGTGCCGGAGTCGTCGTCCAGGGCGAGAGACTCGTTGGCCGGGCCGAGCAGCTCCAGAACGGGATCGAGTCCACCGCTGCCGGTGGCGGCGTCGAGGCGGTCCATCCGGACGCTGGCGGACTGGCCGGCAGGGGCTGTGAAGGTCACGGTTTCGACAGCGCCCGTGGTCTCGATGCCGCCAGTGAAAGAGAAGGCGGGCTGAAGGATAGTCAATGGAGCGGCCGGGACGTCGGTGACGAGTCGGGAACGGGCCGCCCCCGACAGGGTCAACTGGTATCTTCCCCGGGTCGCATCGTCGCCTCGGACCACGGTCGTGTAGACGTCGGTTGCGGGAATCCGAAAGCTGGCAATGCGGGCATTGCTGCCAGGACCCGGCGGCTCGTTCAGCCCGGAGTTCCTGTCCCGTGCGACGAGGATGCCTCGGGAGTTGAAGAGCTCCAGAGAGGGATCGAGAGTGGAGGCGCCGCCGCTGCTGTCTCCCGTTCGTTCCAGCGACAGGGTGACTCTGTCGCCGAGACTGGCGGGGAAGCGGTAGAAGTCCCGCTCGCCGGGCCGATCGATCGAGGCGGTGGCACGGACTGCCGGGTCGAACCGGGAGATGCCTCCGGCGCCCCGTTTCAGCAGAACGGTCCCGCAAGACGAAGCCGGCGCGGCCGCGATGGCCCGCCTCCCGGGCGACTTCGCCGGGGCGCCGCCTGAGCTGAAGCCTTCGAAGAAAACGACATCGATCCCCTCCAGAGTCCAGCCAGCGCCGAAGGGGCTGTCGGCGTCGTTGACGATGTCGACCCGGCCGTCGATGAAGCTGCTGATGACCGAACCGGGGAGACGGCCATCGGGGAGCTCCCTGCGGTAGTCGCCCTCGATGGCGGCCCGGAGCGGATAGGAGCCGGTGGGCACGCTGGCGCCTTCGAGCACGAAGCCGTAGTGCGAGACGCCGTCGGGCACCGCGCTGTAGGTGGACATCTGATCGTCTCCAAGATCCGGAGCGCTCAGATTGACGTTCAGCAGCGGCGGCTTCTGAACACCCGTATAGTCGAGTGTTACGTCGACGTCGACACGGCCTCTCGCGCGAGCGGAGTCGTAGACGAGTCGCAGGACGACGAGCCCATCGCCGCGACGGAATGCAGGCAGCTCAATGGTCTCCTCGAAGGAGCCGTCGGAGGGCTGGAAAGTCCCGCCACCCAGAGATAGCTTCTGCTCCTCGCAAGAGTGTTGCTGCGTTGCGCTCAGTCTTCCCTGCGGAGGTCTCCGGGGGACAGGAGCGTGCCAGGAAGCCGACGTCAGCACGGGGCCGTCGGATACGATGGAGCGAGCGTCGGCCGACACCGTGCCGGTGCCAACGACTTCGAAGCGGCCTGTGGCGTGGTTGAGCTGGTAGATGTCCACTTTCGTTCCCGCCCCGAGCCGATCGACGTTTGGATAGGAGATAGAAAGGGGACGGTTGAAGGCGATCCCGGCAGGCTGCAAGGTCGAGACGAGGCCGGGCCGGATGCCCTCGGGTAGGTTGCTCGGGGTGAACTCCGCCGGGACTTCCGTGAGGGTCAAATCCCCCTCGAAAGGCTCTCCGGAGGCGGTCAAGGCCGCGCCGGCAGGGACGTTCAATTTGATTCCGGGAAGGTCTGGCGCCGCCACAGCCGGAGCAGAGATGACGGTCGCCTCCTGGGTGGTGGAGACCCGGGCTGCCGTCACGATGTCAATCCTTGGAAGGAAGATCGGCCGATCGATCCGGTTGTCGAGCCCCTCGACGACTTCCAGGTCAAGGGAGTAGTCGGCGTAGGGTCCGCCGACGCCCTCGGCGCCTTGGAAGATCAGGCTCCGGTCACCGGCGGGGACCTGCTCGAAGAGAAATCGGCCGTCGGCTGCGGTTCGCGTCGCAGCGGCCGTCCCGGCCAGACTGACCCGAACACCTTCGACGGGCTGCCTGGAGAGGGTCTCCTGGACGACACCGCGAACCGTGGTGGTCCTGACGGCATCGAGCACCAGGATGGAGACAGCCCGGGTCGTCACGTTGCGAGCCCTGTCGAAGGCCGCAGCCTCGAACACAGCGTTGTCGCCCGCCGTTCCGGTGAGAGTGAACGCAGCCCGGAACGGTGGCTGTCTCAGGGAGGAGATCTGCCCGGCATGCACGAGTTCGATCTCGTCGAGACCCGATTCGTCCGAAGCTGCGATCTCGATGGTGACCGTCGTGCCCGCCACGGCTCTCTGCCCATCCAGCGGAGTGAGTATCCGAAGCTGCGGCGGTGTCCGATCCGAGGGCGCCTCGAAGAGCTCGATCTCTCCGGGGACGTCCAGCCTCATCAGGTAACCCTGACCCTGCAGCAATGGGAAGGAAGGTGAACTGCCAGGAACGAAGAGATCCAGTTCGCCGCGACCCGAGGGCCCACGGACAGCGCGGGCAGCGAAGCGGGCTCCTGTGCGATCCGTGAGGCCGGCCACGTCGAGCCTCCCCGGGTCACCGGTGAGGGCGATGCCGAGGGCGCCGGCGGCCAGGGAGCGTTGCGGTTCCTCCGAGGGCCAAGGTGTTCCGGTGAGGACGAGGGTGCGCTCCCGGGAGGTCAAGATCACGTAGGCCTCCCCGGCCTTTAACGGGAATGGTGCCCGGCCAAGCCCTTCCAGGAACGTCTCGAAGCGGAAGCCGCCAGCGGAGCCTGTCCGGACTCTACCCACTGCGGTCGCTCCGGTGAGCTCGGCGAGATCGCGAGCGTTGATCGGCTGGGCCGGCTCCAGAGGAAGAGAGATCAGATTGACACCCCGATGAAGGGCGATGATCGCCTCCTCCGCCCCGCATGCCGGGACACCGGCCTGAAGAGCGAACAAGCCGGCCAGGAGGAGGACGGAGAGACCCCGACGGCTCACGGCGCCACCTCGATGAGCCCCCCGGCGGCCTCGGGCGTCAGCGTTCGCCAGTCCGCGGTGGTGACGAGGCCTCCCGCGTGCGCCACTGCCACAACCAATGGCGAGGTCACGCCGCCCTCGGAGTTCGCGCGGAACGTCAGCCGTAAGGTCCTTTCCTCTTGGCTGCGAGCACCTTCACCGGTTCCGGCACCGAACAGCTCGACATGTCCGGACGCGGCGGCTTGCCCGTTCCAGGTCGGACGGCCCGCCAGCGGCCCGACTGCCGCCCCGGCAACAGCCTCGAGATGCAAGACCTCAGGCACAAACTGGATCGAGAGCCCGTAGGCCGATACGCCGGCGCCGTCAGCGTCAAGCTCGACGGGTACGGTGAAGAGCGACCCTGATTCGACGGGTTCCGAGGGCAAAACCAGTCGAATCGCAGAGGAGGGGAGTACTCCCTGCGGAGCCAGGGGGAGCCCGATCCGAGTGCTGCTCCCGCCGCCGCAAGCGGTCGCAAGCAGCAGCACACAGAGCGCTGACAGCAGTCGTGCCGGTTGCCGCCAGCACCATCTCTTCCTGCGCGATGTCACGCTCACTCCTTCCCCGGTACGATCCCGGCGAGATAGCCAAGTAGCAGTCTCAGGTCTCTTTCATCGTGATCTCCATCGCCATCGATATCACCGGAAGCAGCCACGTGTGCGGTGAGAGCCGACTCCGGCAAGACACGTCCCGAGAGCTCCGCTCGAAGGATGGCGGCATCACTGATGCGGATCGCTCCGTCGCCGTCGATGTCGCCCCGTCGATCCGGCGGCCCGCTTCTCACCAACGCCAGGGTCACCGGCTCGGCAGCAAGCTTTCCCTCGGCGGGTGTCACGAGCTCGTCGGTGCTCCCGAGGATCAGCCCCAGAGGGGCAGCGAGGTCCCGGGCCGTCACCGAGACAGCCAGCGGACCCGGTGTCAAACCCAGGCGAAGCCGCCCACGGGCCCGGCCGTCATCGCCGGTGCGGATCGGCTGGTCCCCGATCCATTCGGCATCGCCACGGACAACGACGAAATGAACCTCCACACCGGCGAGGGTCGCGTCGTTTGCATCGCGAAGCTCGACCTCGAGCGGCTCGGGCAACTCGCTGCCTATCGGAGCCGTCTGATTCGCGCCGCCGACCACGCGCAGAGACCCCGTCAAGCCAGGTCCGAGCGAGACGGGAGGGCGATAGCGGACACCATCGGTGACGCGCTGCCCTCGGGCGAAGGGATTGAAATCGCCTCCTGATGCCCGGTCGTCGGAGTCGTCCAGGGGACCCAGGTCATTACCCCAGTAGCACTTGGCCGCATCGACGATGGGTGAGAACCCGGGGTTCCCGTTGGCCACTCCGTTGCCCACATTGCCAAGCAGCGTCGATGCCCGTGCGAGTATCGAGGCGCCGCTCTCGGCACGCAGCCCGTCCCCTCCGTTGGCAACGAGCTGACACGCCTCGAGTCTCACCGTGGCGCCATTCGCCGCCACCAAGCCGTGGCCGCGGCTCTCGGCGATGGAGCAGCGGGTCAGCAACAGATCGGCACCGTCGACCGTGACGGTCGTGCGCCGAATCTCCACATCCCGCAAAATACTCGCGTGGGCGCCGCGCCCCTCGAAGCGCACCGACCAGCTGCCGCTGGTTCCATCGTCATCGCTCAGCACGATCGGCCGCCGAGCCGTTCCCTCCGCAACCAGCCGTCCTTGAACGACGATCCCGCCTCTCTCGAAACCGATCACCACACCGGGCTCGATGACGAGCTGTTGTCCCGGGTTGACCTGCAAGCCATCGGATAGCGTATAGCGATGGGTCAGGTTCCGTATTGTTCCGGAAACCGGGTCCGAGAGAGCGCCCAGGAGGTGAATCCCCCGGGAGCTGTGGCTTTCTGGCCGGCCGGCCAGAGTGTCCGGCAACAGGAAGACTCTCGGGGAGAGCACCTCGACGATGAATCGGGGACCGTCGAACAGCACATTCCGAAGCTCCGGGAGGACTCCCCCGGCACCTCCGGTACCTGAGGACTGCGATCGAGAGCGGAGGGCCCGTCCCCCGCGCAGAAACCGGACAGCCTGCAACACCACCCGAGAGGTCACGACAGCCTCGCTGGTGGAGACGACATCCACGCCGGTGTCACAGTCCTCGAAGAGGGTTCCCTCCAAACGTACCTCAGGAAGGGCGGGCTCCGAGGCGCCCAGGAGCAGCCCGCGCGAGTTGGGGCCCGGCAGGCGGAAGGCGCCGCCAACGATCGAGACCGCTGCCTGGCGGAAGGCATTCAATCCGACGACATCGGAGACCCCTTCGTCGGTGAACCACTCACAGTCCTCGAAGGTCGCGGCACCAAATTCCATCCGGAAGAGCTTGGTGCCGTTTCGGGTCGCGCGAAAACGGGCGCCGGAGAAGCGCATCATGGCCGTCGAGTCCGTGTGAAGGGCGATATGGCGGAACACCGTGCCGCCCCCGGTGGCCTCCAGTGTGCCTCCCACGCTGACCGAGCCCGGGTCTGCCAGCCGGCCTTCCAGCTGACTGCGGGGTTCGAAGATCGTCAGGGACTCGAACCCTGCGCTTAGCTGGTCAATCTCGGTGCGGCTGTCCCGGGCGAACCGGATCTTCGCGCCCCGCCCCACGATCATCCGTCCCACGCGAACTCCGGGACCCGCGCCGATCGTCAACTCGGTCCCGCTGGCCAGCGAGACGTCCTGCAGCTCGGCACGGGAGGAGCCGGCGAAAGACCCGGTGAACGTGACAGGGCGAGTGGTCGCAAGCGTGCCTCGCAGTATCGGCTGGTTCCTGTCAGCAAGCGGGGAGGAGTAGCGCACGCCTTCCAGGACGAAGTCCGGAGCAGCAAGGATGTTCGCGTCCGCCGCGAAGCTGACGGCACGGCTGTCGGTCAGCGAGATGTCGAGGCCACGCAGAGTCGCCGCGCAGCTCTCGCCCGCATCCAGCCGGACGGCGACGGTTCTCGTCAAGTCTTGTGTATAGTGGATACGGATGTCCCGGATCTCCGGAGCCAGCCGGGCACCGGTGGAATCGGAGAGCTGCAGAGCCGTGGTGCAATCCTCGAATGTGCAGTCGGCCACAGTACCTTCGACGGGGTGTCCCTGGGAGGTCTCGAAGACGATCCCCACGTCTTGGGCGTCGGGCATTCGGAAGAAGCAGCGCCGTATCTCCGGAGCGGTGATCGGAGCCGATGCGCCAGTGTTGGGGAAGATTCTAATCCCGATGGTCCCACGGTTCTGGCTGACGTGATCGAAGCTGCAATCCGCGATTCGTGGAGAACTACCCCGGACGTCGATCAGGGGTGTGATGAAGAACTGAAACTGGTTCGCCACGAAATCGGCTCCCGTGACAAACCCGGTGGAGCCGGGGCGAAAGGACAGCTGGGCGTTGTGGAACGTCACTCCGGGACCGGCGACGCGTAGCTCACCATCGATTCGGATCTTTTGAACCATGTCGCCGCCGCGAACTTCGACGCCCGCCTCGATGGTGAGAGTGGTGCCGGCCGAGACGGACACCGCCGCAGTCAGCACGACGGGGGAATCCTGCTGACTCCAGACCCCGGACTGAGGCCCCGACACGTCGAGGGCCAGCACCGGTCCAGCCACAAGAAAGCGCGCCGCCAGGACGGCCGTGAGGAAACCAGCTCGAGCCAGATCAGCTCCTGCAGAAGTAGTGAAGGACGGGATTACGAACACTCCCGAATGAAGATGCCCACAGGTTGTGCCACGTCAATGTACCATGGACTTCCCTGCATGGCTTCGAGGCTATGTGGGTGCATGTCACCCAGGGGGTCCCCTCCTCCGTTCGCCCCACTATGGATGCCCGCATCCAGGACGACTGAATGGCCGAGTTTTCCCGATCCGTTCGTCCTGAGCCTGTCGAAGCATGTCCTGAGCCCGCCGAAGGGGATGAATGGAGCGGGCGGCCATATCGTCTGAGCTTGTCGAGGGGCCAGGCATGGCGTAGCTCCCTTGAGGCAGGAGACCATTCTTCCTGTACATCCTCGAGTGTTCCGATGGCTCCTACTACGTGGGTCAC
>JAJFLN010000103.1 GCA_021772705.1 Candidatus Cloacimonadota bacterium
TAGTCCCGTAGCCTCCCATCGGTCGCAACAGAGGTGAACCGCCCCAGGACTTCGAGCATCAGTCCCAGGGCGATTGCAAAGTGCTCGAGCAGGTAGAGGCTATTGAAAGTGCTGGTGTGGACCAGGGGCAGGGCGGAGAACAGGTCGGGGCGCTCCAGGACAGCCCCCAGGTTCCTCAGCGTGAGAAGCCACGCCAGCCCACCTCCGAAGATGGCCAGGAGGAAGCAGACGTTCCTCTCTCTGCCGTCGGGCAACAAGCGGGCCAGGAAGCGATGGATGCAGACTAGAAGAAACAGACCGGCGAGCAGCCGGAGCAGCAGCATGGAACCGGGTATTGAGATTCCCGTGAGGACTGCCACGGCAGCGATCAGGTAGGCGTGGGGGTAGTAGTACTGCTGCCCTTGTGTCAGGACCGAGAGGTTGTTCTCCGGAGACAGGTCGCCGCCGAGGATCTGCTGGGCATAGTTCCAGTAGAAGAGCCGGTCCTCGAGCACCACGGTGGAACTCAGGCCGAGGTAGCCTGCCGGGGCTCCTAGCCGGGCGTAGAGGTCCGGCAACAGCAGCAATACCACGCACGCGACCCCGATCACGACGGCCCAGGAGACCGAGGGTCTTGCCCCTCGGAGCACGGTAAGTGTCAAAGCTGCTCTGAGTATGACAGATGCCATTCCTCGCAGGAAGTTCCGATCTTCATGGGGTGAATTCGACAAGCCACACCGGTCAGCTAGCGTCGGCCGTGCCGGTGGGGCTCGGCATCCGAGAAGCCCCTGCCTGTCAGGACCGAAGCGGTCTTCCCTGGGCCGAAACTTCCCCTGTACCCGGACCGTAGTACCATGGGCAGAGTCTCTGCCTCCCCAACCAAAGGACGATTCAGTCATGCGATCTCGCAGGATTAGCTGTCTTCTGACCCTCTTCTTCTTTGCCTTTGCCGTGCTGGCGCCCCTTCCTCTCGAAGCAGCCCAGAACGAGCGCGCCTCGGTCCTTTCAGGGGTCAAGGAGTTCCTGGTCAAGGACTGGGAGCAGACCAAGGGAGACATGCGCCGTCTGGGCGACTTCCTGAAGAGGGACTTCGCCAGGACCCGAGATGATGTGTCGGCCATCCGCGCCAGGTTGGCTTCCTTGAAGTTGGCCGTCAGTGGCGGTGACCGAGGCGGTCGACTGCATGACCGTCTGCAGCGCCTCCGGGAGACCCTCGTCGACCGGCTGGATACGACCATCGACGAGATGGGCATTGAGAAGTTCTCGGCCACCGTCGACAAGATCGCCGGCGTGCAGGTCGTGGCCGGGGCGGAGGGCAAGGACGAGCATCTGGTTCGGGCCCGGCTGGCCCGCACATTCGACGACTCACTCCAGGTGCTGTTCGAGGAGATGGAGCACTCAGGACCGGCCGCGGCGGTCGACGCCGTCAGGGAGGCCGATGGCGTGGTGGACCAGATGGCCCGGGGAGCCACGCCGGAACAGCTCGTCAAGACATTGAAAGACCGCCACTTCGGTCCTGACGGCAGTCAGGGAAATCGCCGGGGCCCGGGATTCTTCAAGGGGCTCGGCACGATCCTAAAGTCGCTCTTCATGGTTGCAGCCTGCGGCGGTCTCAGCCTCGTCAGCCTTGGAATACTCTCCTACGGCCTCGCCTCCGGTGGGGTCCTGTTCGTCGCTGCCGGGGGCGCTGCGGTGCTTGCTTGCCTCTACGGAGTCATCTACTACGTGGCTGCCGGGATCAAACGAATACGCAAGAACAGGCCATCCCTGGGCCCCGTGCCGGCCTTCGCACTGGAGGGAATGCGATGATGCGCCCCACGGTTCTCGGTCTTTTCGGCCTGGCTCTCCTCGCTTCCTCGGTCCTGGCT
The DNA here is from genome assembly GCA_021772705.1 of Candidatus Cloacimonadota bacterium. Taxonomy (GTDB): domain Bacteria; phylum Muiribacteriota; class UBA6191; order JACPRK01; family JACPRK01; genus OFTM100. The sequence goes on from JAJFLN010000103.1 coordinate 1,848, forward strand.
CAGGGCGAAGATCCATCCCGCGACTTCGAAGGCCTTCGCGATACGGCGAGGGCGGAGGTCGCCGACCGTTCACCAGATGTGACGGTGGCCCAGATCGGGCCCTACACGGTCATCGGGCAACCCTTGAGGACCTCCCACACCTACTTCGAGCGCGAGCTGGACGCCCCGGACTTCTACAATTTCGAGTCCTACCAGCAGTACGGTCCCCTGAAGCACAAGTTCGTCAACTCCGGGACCTGCTACGGCATCTCGATGTTCACACTCAGGTACTTCCAGTGGTTCATCCTGCCCCACCTCCTCACGGACACCGAACTTGCGGCGGCCAGGCGGCCCAGGTTACCCGCCTACTCCCGGCGGGTGGCCCGAGACATGGGACTCCCTGACTGGGTCCTGGGCTCGCCCACCGACGATGGCAAGGGGGGCAAGCTCTCGGCAAGTCAGAGAACGGACCGCATCGCGCCGTACCGCCTGCGCACCCTGCTCACCGGGAAGGCAGAGATGACCCGGGCACTCCAGGACGCCATTGAGAAGTCCGTCAAGCTGGAGGCCACCAGGATGTTCGACAACCAGCAGCTCCTGGTCAACCTGGGCGCCCGGATAGCCCAGTTCACTGACCGGACCGTCTTCAGGAGAGCCTCCCGGGAGTCCCCACTGGGACGCAAGATCTTCGGTGTCGGAGGCTTCGGCCTGATGAGGAGATACGTGGAGGATACGTCCCTCGGCGCCTTCGAGATCGGCTTCTACGGCTCCAAGCTCAAGCCCATGTGGGGCCACTCGGTGGTGGGCTACCGGATAGTCGAGTATTCGGCCCGGAAGGCGGGGCGGAAGGAGCTCGTGAAGGCCTATCGTATCGACATCTACGACAGCAACGACCCGTCGAACACCTCCGAAAACTGGTACTGGTTCTTCCCGTCAGAGCAGGCCTTTGCGCCGTCGAAGGCCTACGCACAGTTCTACGATGGCGACAATCCGCTGAAGCCGGAGGGCAAGGACTTCCTGAAGACGACCCAGCTTGGCCCCAGCGCCGAACATCAAATGCTCACTGTGGAGAAGAACACCTTCAACCAGTGGCTGTTCCGCTTCAAGGAAGTGGGCGAGGGATCCGGCAGGGGTCGCTGACCCGCCAGGTCCGAGTTACCTGTCAATCCTGACGCGGCCTCCGAAGAAGCTGCCCGTCAGCCGGACCTCCAACGTCGAGAGTGGCCAGCCAGGCGATGGTGTCCGCTGGGGCCCCCTGGGTGACATGCACCCGCTGACGGGTTTATCCTGGTGCCTTGCTGGTGTTATCATTCGTGATGGCCACAGTTCCCATGGACACTCAACGATGGATCTTGCTAGGAATTCTGGCCGCCCTCATGGGTGGCGTCATTTTCCA
>JAJFLN010000104.1 GCA_021772705.1 Candidatus Cloacimonadota bacterium
AGCAGCTTGGCTCCCTCCTTCTTACCCTTTTCGATGAGGGCCATGACGGAGTTGAACTGATTCTCGTTGACGATGGGCCCCATGGTCGCTTCGGGCTTGCTGCCGTCGCCGATCCGGATGGTCTTGACCTGCTCCATGAGCCGCTTCATAAATTCTTCCTTGATCCCCCGGGTCAAGATCAGCCGGCTCGTTGCCGTGCACCGCTGGCCCGTGGAGCCGAAGGCCCCGGTGAACACCCCGGCCACGGCCAGGTCCAGATTGGCGTCATCGAGAACGACAGCGGCGTTCTTTCCGCCCATCTCCATGCAGACCTTGATGCCCCGCTCTGACGCGGTCTTGTTGATGATGTCGCCGATCTGATTCGAACCGGTGAAGCTGATGGCCTTGACGCTGTCGTTGCGCACCATCTCATCACCCACGGTCGGCCCAGGACCGGTGATGAAGTTGAACACTCCTCTGGGGAGGCCGGCCTCGTGGAGGATCTGGGCCAGCAGGCAGGCAGTCAGGGGCGAGAAGTCCGATGGCTTGAACACCACCGTGTTGCCCGCAACCAGAGCCGGTGCGATCTTCCAGGCCGGGATGGCGAAGGGGAAGTTCCATGGGCTGATGAGACTGACGACTCCCAGGGGGCGGCGGATGGTGTAGACGAAGGTGTTGGCCATCTCGGAAGGCAGGGTCTTTCCCTCGATGCGAAAGCCCTCGCCGGCGTAAAACTCCAGGAGGTTGATTCCCTTGGCTACTTCGCCCAGGGCCTCCTTCATGATCTTGCCCTCTTCACGGCAGAGCGCCGCGGCGATCTCTTCCTTGCGGTGCGTCGCGAGGTCGATGACGCGGGTGATGTAGCGGCCGCGCTCCGTGGCCGGCACCTCCGCCCAGGCGGGAAATGCTCTGGCCGCAGCGGCGATGGCTTTCTTGCAATCCTCCCGATCCGAAAGCTGGAATTCACCCACGATATCGTCGGTGTTGGCCGGATTGATGACCTGAAAACGCTTGCCGTCGGAACACTCCACCCATTCGCCGTCGATGTAGTTCTTGTAGATCTCGGACATGCCAAACCTCCTGTCGCCGAAGCTGCCTCGACTGATGCCACAACCCTGGAAGCCCGTCGCCTCTCGGCGGTGCCGCCCGGGGTCTCGTAACGCCTGCAGTCAAGCACAATTGGGGCGCGAAGGGTAGGCCCATTCGCCCCCGGTGGACCCGGTCGACCTGTGATAGAGTCCTCATTCATCCAAACGGGATACGCCCTGGAGGAAAAGGAGGAACTGATGGCCGCAGACCTGTCGGTCAAATTCACGGGACTCGAGTTCGAGAATCCTTTCTTGCTTGCCTCGGCGCCGCCGACGGAGTCCGAGAGCAATATCCTGCGGGCCTTCGATGCCGGCTGGGGCGGAGTCGTCACGAAGACCATCGGCCTCCATCCCGTCATCAACGTCAAGGGTCCCAAGACCAAGTTCAATCGCACCAGCGTCGATTCGCCACGGATCTCCTCGAGGCGGCGGCCGGACTCCGTTCTCCACTCGTCGTGGAACTGGGAGCTGATCTCCGACAAGGCCCTGGACTGGTGGCTTCCCCGGATCGAGAGGATCAAGAAGGCCCACCCATCCAAGATGCTCATCGCCAGCATCATGGCCGGCTCCGAGAGCGAGACAGAGCTGGAACACTGGCGAACACTGGCCAAGGCATGCCAGGAGAAAGGCGCCGATGGCCTGGAGCTGAACTTCTCCTGCCCTCACATGGATCGGGACGACATGGGCTCCAACGTCGGCAAGAACCAGGCCCTCTGCCGCCAGGTGACAACCGTCGTCAAGGAGGTGGCCAAGGTTCCTGTCTGGGTCAAGCTGACCCCTTCCACCACGGAGATCATCTACGAAGCCAGAGGGGCTTTCGAGGGCGGCGCCGACGCCATAACCTCGTCGAACACCTTCCCGTCTCTGATGACGATCGACCCGGACAGCCTGGAGTTCGAGATGCAGGTCGACGGGTACACATCACAAGGCGGCCTCGGCGGCCCGGCGATCCTGCCTCAGTCTCTAGCCAAGATGTCACAGCTCTGTCAGGCATTCCCTGACCGCGCCTTCTCGGGCATCGGAGGTATCTCGGACTTCACCCACGCCCTCAACTACTTCATGCTCGGTTGCGGCACCGTCCAAGTCTGTACTGCCGCCATGCTGGATCACGCCGTGGGTCCCAATGTGGTCAAGGCCCTAAAGGAAGGTATGGGACAGTTCCTCGAGAAGCACGCCGACAAGGGTTGGAAGACCCTGGAGGACTTCCGAGGCTGCCGCAGGGATCGGATTGTCCCCCAGTCGCGGATCAAGCGTCCGGAATCCAAGGAGTACCACGGCGGCCACGAGGCGGAGGGATACGCCGAACCGGATCCGGAGTAGGGCGCAGCCGATTCGTATCGGGCAGTTCACCCGGCACACCATGAGCAACGGGGCTCACGATCATCGATCGTGAGCCCCGTTTCATTCAGCTCCGTCGCCCCGAGGGACGGGCCGCATCAGGGAAGCTGCTGAACCAGCGGACCGTAGGAATCGGGCCGCCGATCGCGATAGAACTGCCAGAGATCCCTGACTTCCTTGATCATGTCGAAGTTGAGATCCGTGACTAGCACCTCGTCGTTGCTGTCGCTGGCCTGGGCGATGATCTGCCCCCGAGGATCGCAGAAGTAGCTGGAGCCGTAGAACTTGCCAGTCTTCCAGGGCTTCTCGATTCCGACGCGGTTGATGGCGCCGACGAAGTAGCCGTTGGCCACGGCGTGGGCCGGCTGCTCGAGCTCCCACAGATAGCGAGAGAGACCCTCGATGGTAGCGCTGGGGTTGAAGACGATCTCGGCGCCGTGGAGTCCCAGGATGCGGGCTCCATCGGGGAAATGGCGGTCGTAACAGATGTAAACGCCCACCTTGCCGTATGCCGTATCGAACACGGGGTATCCCGTGTTGCCCGGCTTGAAGTAGAACTTCTCCCAGAACCCCTTCACCTGCGGGATGTGGTGCTTCCGGTAGATTCCCAGCAACGTTCCGTCGGCGTCGATGACGCCCGCGGTGTTGTAGTAGATGCCGTCATGGACCTTCTCGTAGATGGGAACGACGAGGACGACCTTGTGCTTCTTCGCCAGCTGGCACATCTTGTCCATCGTAGGACCGGGAATGGTCTCGGCCGTGTCGTACCACTTCGAATCCTGCTCAGCGCAGAAGTAGGGTCCGAAGAAGATCTCCTGCAGGCAAATGATCTTGGCGCCCTTCTTGGCAGCCTGACCGATCATCTTGATGTGCTTCTTGACGTCCCGTTCCTTGGTGTATTCCGTTGCGGCCTGTATCAATCCGCACCGAACGATTCTGGCCATCTTCGAACAGCCTCCTTCTCGAGATCGGCGTCCATGACGCATCCTCCGGCAGGCGCCGCCGGGTCGGCTGCAGCATAGACCAGACTAGCAGGACGTGCAACCGAGTCAGCGGGTGCTACGGGAGATTGCGGGCATCGTCCCGGACCCCGTTCACTGCTGTACAGGTCTGGCCGAGAAGTGGGCGACCTTCCAGTTGGAACCGGATCGGACCACTATTACGGTGATCTCCAGGATCTGCTCCTGGAACAGGCCTCGGGATACGACGGTGGCCATTCCGGACATGAACTTGGACTCGAAGGTCTCTCGTTGAGCACGCCTCAGATCTCCGTATCGCCGATGGATGAACCGGCCCCTTTCCTCGAACTGCTGCAGCGACTTCTGAGCCTTGTAGTTGTCTGACGTGAGGGCCTTGTAGGTCTCCTCGTAGCGCTGCTGGGCAAGTCCCGCCAGGAAATCGTGGCATACCTTGTCCGTCGATGTCCGGACCCAGTACAGGTTCAAGTGGTAGGCCAGCGCGATGGGAAGAACCATCGCAATAATGGCCTTGAGCAACTGAAAGAGCGGGTTCTGCTCCCGCTCGCTGGAGGCCATGCGCTGGGACTTCCGGGACCTTAGCTTTCTGAGGGCTTCTCGAGAGTCCATATCTGAAACCACTCCAGCGGTACGACGTCCGTCGACCGCTGCAACCGGGGGGCGAGGGGCCCGGAGGAGCCCCAGAGGATCAGCATACTCAGCCTTGCAGGTCCAGGCAAGCGCTCAAAGAACTCTTCGAGCCCTCAGCCTCTTCAGAGTCTCCTCGTTCATCTGCAGCACATCTCGCAACACCTGGTCCGTGTGCTGACCCAGTGTTGGAGGAGCCGAGTGAATACCGCCGGGGCTCCCGGATAGCTTCACGGGCAACCCCGTGACCCGGACGAACCCGGCGAGGGGGTGTTCCACGTCCACCACCATATCTCTCGCCAGGACCTGTCGATGATTCAAGACCTGCTCCAGCTTGTAGATCGGTCCGTTCGGAACGCCGTGCTGGTCCAGTGCCTCCCGGATCTCCTCCACGGGCATGGCGCTGAACTTCTCTTCCAGCAGACCGGTCAGCTCCTGCCGATTCTGAACCCGGTCCGAGTTGGTTCCAAATCGCTCGTGTGCGTGAAGGCCCATCAGATCCAGGGCCTTGCAGAAGCGGCCCCAGAGGGCCTCGCTACCGACGGCGATGTTGATCATCCCGTCTCGTGCCCGGTAGCTGGCATAGGGAACGATGGTCGGGTGATCGTTGCCCATGGGCTCGGGGGACTTGCCCGTGGCGAAGTAGCGGCCAGCCTGATACGCCAGCTGGGCAACCTGTCCCTCCAGGAGCGACGCATCCACCTTCTGCCCCTGGCCGGTCCGCTCCCGGTGAAACAGGGCCGCCATGATCCCGAAGGCGCTGAACATGCCGGCGTTGATGTCGCTGATGGCTACCCCCACCTTGGTCGGTTCCCCGCCGGCGGGTCCTGTGAATCCCATGAATCCGCCCATCCCCTGGGCGATCAGGTCGTAGCCGGGACGGTCCCGGTCGGGCCCGTCCGCGCCGAAGCCAGAGATGGAGCAGTAGATGATGTCAGCCCTGACCCTTGCCACGTCTTCGTAGCCCAGACCGCGTGCCTCCAGCGATCCGGGGCGGCTGTTCTCCACCATCACGTCGCACTTCGCAGCCAGGGCGAGCAGCAGCTCCCGTCCCTCTTCGGAGCGGAAGTCGAGAGTCAGGCTCTTCTTGTTCCGGTTACAGGAGAGGAAGTAGCTGCTCTCACCTTCCTGGAATGGAGGCCCCCATCCTCGGGTTTCATCGCCCCTGCCGGGGCTCTCGATCTTCAGGACTTCGGCTCCCAGATCCGCCAGCATCATCGTGCAATAGGGGCCGGCCAGGGCCCGGGTCAGATCGAGAATTCGGATGCCCTTCAGAGGACCCGTCGGTCCATCGCACCTGGCTCCCGCGCCCCGAATCTCCGTTCCCTTCTTGCCCTTCATGCCCTTCATGGTAAAACTCCTTCCTCCTACTTGCCGTCGAGTACATCGGTACAGAGCGCAAGCAGGTCCGGCTCGTCGCCACTCTCTTCCAGATATTTCGCCAGCCTCACCAGCTCATCGGGCTCGTCCACATCATAAAAGGGGGGCAACAACTCGGCCCCGAGCCCCTCCCGGGCGCACCGGTCCAAGGTCACTTTCAACACCCGGTCCGTGCTCCAGGGTATGGCGTCGAACAAGGCGTCGTGACTCCCGGTCAGCCCGATCAGATAGTAGCCTCCATCTTCCGCCGGGCCGAGGACGACCGGAACCTCCGCCAGTCTCTGAAAGGCCTGGTCCACGATCGATTCGGGCAAGTGAGGACTGTCGGCGCCGATACAGACCACTCTCCGGGGGCCCCGGGAGAATCCCCGGCGGAATGCGTGGCTCATCCTGGCTCCCAGGTCGCCTTCCACCTGGGGGATCGATTCAGCCCGTGATCCGGCGATCTCCCGAGCTCGAACCTGCAGCTCCGGCGGAGCAAAGTGATACTCGACACACCTGCTTCCATTGGGTCCGCCGAACCGCCTCAAGGTCGTCACCAGGAACGCCTCCGCCAGCTCGGCAGCCGCGTCATGGCCAAAGCGAACTGCCAAGCGGGTTTTGCAGCTGCCTGGCACCGGTACCTTTGCGAACACCATCAAGAGCTCTTCGTCCATGGGGCCACGGAGGTCTCCCCGCTTCCTCCTTCACACCAGCGGCACCCTAACATGAGCGGCCCATCCATCCCCCTCAACAGATGGGAGAACGGGTGGTGGACTTGTCGGGATCCGGGGACACACGACTGGACCCGAATTCGCCATCGGCTGCCAGGCAGCACGGAT
>JAJFLN010000105.1 GCA_021772705.1 Candidatus Cloacimonadota bacterium
GATGCGGGCATCCATAGTAGGACGAACGGATCGGGAAAACTCGGCCATTCAGTCGTCCTGGATGCGGGCATCCATAGTGGGGCGAACGGTTTTATGGACAGGCATCATATGTAAAGGAAACAGCGGACCACCACACTAGACACCGAGACTCGCTCAGTCTCAGCGGCCCCGGTGCTCATGCACGCAACTGACCTGACCCTCTGTCATGCCCGTGACCCGTAGCCCGCAGCCCAGCCACCCCTACTCCCCCTCGTCGGGCTCCACGTCCCAGGCGCATTGGATCTTGTTCCGGCCTGTCCGCTTGGCGCGGTAGAGGGCCTTGTCGGCCTGGTGAATCAGGTCGTCCTCGGTCCCCGACTCGTGGCCGGAGTAGCAGGAGACGCCGATGCTCGCCGTCACGGGCCGCTCCTCCATGAGCCGGGCGTCGGCGATGCGGGCCCTTACCTTCTCGGCCAGCCGGGCGGCCCCTTCCCGGTCCGTTTCGGGGAGGATCATGACGAACTCCTCGCCCCCGTACCGGGCCACCACGTCGACGCCTCGCTTGCTCTCCAGCAGGACCCGGGCCAGCCCTCGGAGTACGTCGTCCCCCCGCTGGTGACCGTAGGTGTCGTTCACTGACTTGAAGTGATCGATGTCGAAGAGCAGCAGTGAGAGAGGGGTGTGATGCCGGGCCACCCTCTTCAGTTCCCGGCCGAGCAGGCCTCGGAATGTCCTGTAGTTGTAGAGGCCGCTCATCTCATCAATCTTGGCCTGCCGCTCCAGGGCGAACAGCAGTTGACTGTTTCGGAATGCGATGGACAGACCTGGCGTCAATAGGACCAGGAGCTGCATCTCGTCGGGTGTGAGGAGCTCCTCGGACGCGGAGTAGAGTCCCAGGACTCCCGGTCGTTTGCCATCGGGATCGAAGAGCAGGGGCAACATGAAGTAGGACCGGGGCTCCAGACCCTCCGGCGGCGGCCGGTGCTGCCAGAGGTAGCTGGCCATCACGCTCTCCGAGGTCGCTCCCTGGTCCCGGGAAAGCACCTCCAGGGTCTGGGCGGAGACGGAATCGACGAACTCCTGGGGGGTATCGGTCGCCATCCAGTAGAGCAGTTTCCAGTGCTCCCCGTCGGGAAGGGCCAGCGCGGCGGCATCGAACCTGAAGACATCGGCCAACCGGGACAGGGTGAACTCGGCGCCCAGGGCAGCACCGGCCTCCTGCTCCTCCAGGTTGTGGCGGTAGATCTCGTTGAGGAAGTCCAGGGTCTTCTCGTAGGCCCGGGTTCTGGCCTCCAGGGAATCCCGGGACAGCACGAGCTGGACGAAGTCGATCACCTGCCGGATGTCGCGGGACTCCTCCCCCGATCCGAGGGGGGCCAGAACGCCTCCGACCACACTGTGGCCTTCCAGAACGGGATAGCAGACGACCTGCCGGGCTCCGTCGGGAGCCTCCGGGACCGTGACTTCCACCCGCTCGAACCGGCGGTCGCTGGCGGCGCTCTCGGTGTTCGGGCCACTGGAATCGACCTCTCGCCCTTCCGGCGGCGGCAAGCCCTCCTCGAAGACATCGGACAGCCCTCGGGAGAGGCCCGTCACCCCCGCTTCTCCGAGATGGCTCTGTCCCGATGCAGTCAGGAACAGCCTGAAACCAGCCGGTTCCTGGGACGTGAAGATCCCGAGGTAGACCGATGGAGACATTCGCTCCAGGGCGAGAGCCAGCTGCCCGGGATTGCCGCCGGCGGCGCCGACGCGAACCAGTTCGCTCAGGACTTCCAGGTGTGTCATTGCAGCTTCACCACCACGGCGGCCATATCATCGTGAAGCCGCCCGATTCGCGACTCCGCACGGCGGTGCAGTTCGCTGGCCAGCTCCGCTGCGTCCCGATCCGAGGAGGCGAGGCTGACGAGCTGATCCGCCAGCCAGTCCCGGCCATCCAGGCCCCCCCTGGGCAGGAGGCCATCGGTGTACAGCAGGAGTACGTCTCCCGGACCACAGCGGCGCCGGGAAGAGGAGAACTTCACCTCCGGCAGGATGCCCAAGGGTGGCCCCTGGACGGAAAGTTCCTGAACCGAACGGCGGGCAGCCGAGTAATGCAGTACCGGCTCGTGGCCGGCAGAGCAGAGCGTCAGCCGGCCCCGGACCGGATCGAATCGAGCATGAACGGCGGTCACGAAACGATCCGAGGAGAGCTCTTCCGATAGAAGGCCGTTCAGACGAGCCATCACAGTTCCCGGTGAGCTGCGGTCGCCCCGTATCGATCGCAGGAACCCCCGGGTGAGGGACGACAGGAGGGCCGCCGAAACGCCCTTGCCCGAGACGTCGGCCATGAAGACAGCCAATGTCCCGTCAGCTCGGGACTGAAAGTCGAACAGGTCTCCCCCCACGCTGGCCACGGGCCGGTAAAGGCAGCCCACATCCAGGCCGGGAACATCCGGTGCCGCCCGAGGAATGAGATGGGCCTGGACCTGCCGGGCCAGCTCCATCTGCCGGTCGGTCTCTTCGATCGCGGCGGTCATGCACCGATTCTCGGAGGTCAATCTGGAGAGCAGGTTACTGTTGCGAACCGAAAGGGAGAGACCGGGAGAGAGGAGGGACAGAAGCCGGATCTGATCCGCCGAGAAGAGGTCCGATCGGCCGGAGAAGAGCCCGAGCAACCCGGGAGGCAGCTCCTTTCCGAACCGGAGGGGCAGAATCAGGAATGATTCCACCGCCTCGGCTCCGCCGGAGGAGGAGCAACGGGAGGGGAGCGACTCCGTCACGATGGGACTGCTATCGGAGCCAAGCTCCCGGCGCATGGCCTCCAACGTCGCCAGGTGGGCCTCCTGAACGAACCGGGGAGAGACTCCAGGAGCGGCCTGATGAACCACCCGCCATTCCTCCTGGCCGGACAGCACCAGGGTGGCCATGTCGTGCCCGAATATCGCCTGCAGCCGATCCAGAGCAGGGCTCACATCGCCGGAGCCCGAAAGGGTTCCGTGGAATATCTGTTCCAGCAGTTCGAGGCATCCGTGGTGAGTCGCCAGGGCGACTCCTGAAGAGAGCCGGCAGAGGTAGAGCCGGAGAAGCCCCGAGACCTGCGCCAGCTCCATCTCGGCCCGGAGGTCATGCACGGCTCCCTCATCCGAGACGGACAGGACACCACCCAGCACAGGTAGGGAAACCAGTTCTCGAGATCCCTGGAGGAAGTCCGCTTCCAGGACATGACACCGGACCCGCTGAGCCGACATCCCTTTCAGCTCCACGGGAAACTCAATGCACGGCGCTGTGCGGTGAGCCGCGGGCCTGACGATTCGGGTCTCGATGGCCTCCTCGATCTCCCTTTCCAGCTCTCGAGAGAGACCCACTCCGAGACGGCGAACAGTGTCGTCGGTGAAGTGGACCTGAAGGTTCTCGGGCTCCACCCGGGTGAAGACCCCCAGCACGGCGCTGCCCCCAAACTGCCATAGGAGTTCCACGAATCGTGGGAGGAACTGCTCCCGAGGAAGGTTCTGGCCGGCCATGGCCGTCAGGTCCAGAAGAGCCTGCCAGGATCGCCGCCTGGGGACGGTCCGGGAGATCGGCGGCCCAGGGAGCCCTTCTTCCCTCGGCTGCAGGCGCGGGGACTTCATCCGTTCCGGTAGTGTCCGACGTAGTCGACATAGTGCTGGGCGCTGACGGACAGGTGTTCCCGCTCCTCGGCGGTCAGCTCGCGCCTGACCTTCCCGGGCACGCCGACGACCAGCGAGTTGGGAGGAACTTTCAGATTCGGTGGCACCAGAGAGCCGGCGGCAACCAGGGACCCCTTGCCGATGGTGACGTTGTCCATCACCGTGGAGCCCATTCCAATGAGGCACAGATCCTCGACGGTACAAGCGTGGAGGATGGCGCCGTGGCCGATGGTGACTTCGTCGCCGATGAGGGTCGGGTACATATCCAGGGTCGCATGGATGACGGCGTTGTCCTGGACGTTGGTCCTGCGGCCAATGGTGATTCGATGGACGTCGCCCCGGATCACGGCGTTGAACCAGATACTCGCTTCGGGGCCGATCCGCACGTCTCCGACGATACGGACTCCATCACAGAGAAACGCGGAGGGGTCGATCCGTGGCGACAGGCCTCTGTAGGGAATGACAGAAGCCCCGCTCCACTCCCCTGGATTCTTCGGGACCGCTTCCTGGTTCATGATTCCTCCTTCCTGAAAGCTATCTCAAAGGTGCCTCCTGCCCGCTCGATGCCCAGGACCCGGGCAGCGCTGAACTCCCGGATGGAGATCTCCAGGGTGCCCGAGCTACCCCAGATCACCACCGGAGCCCCTTCAGGCGCCTCGTCGTAGCTGGGAGTCAACCGGGAGAGGGTCGTGCCCCCCTTCACGGAGAGCTCGAAGGCGTGCTGCTCGAACAGCTCCCCGAAGTGGGTCTGGAACAGGTTCGTGATCAGGTTTCCGAATCGATCGATTCGGAGGACCGAGCCCTGCCATCGCTCGAGTTCTCTGGGGCCGGCGACCAGGGGAGTCGGATAGGGCAGCTGGATCTTTTCGAAGGACTCCACCGGCTTCAGGAAGGTCTCGTCGAGCTTGCCTGCCGCAGCACGTCCGGCGGCGGGAGCGAACACATCCCGACCGTGAAACGTCCTGGATGTGACCTCCCAGGTCGGCTCGATCCGGCAGACGTCCAGGATCTTCTGCCCTTCCAGAGCCAGAGATAACAAGCCGTTGTCAGGGCCGACAAAGATGTACCGTTCGGTCCGGATCAGCAGGGGCAACCGCCCGGTCCCCACTCCCGGGTCCACCACAGCCAGATGAACTGTCCCTTCCGGAAAGGTAGAGCTGCCGTGGCGAAGCAGCAAGGCCCCCCCGAAGATGTCGTGGGCATCGACCTCATGACAGATGTCAACCAGTGTCACGTCGGGACAGCTGGAGAGGATCACACCCTTGACGGCTCCCACGTAGTGGTCCGTGGAGCCGAAGTCGGAGAGAAGCGTCAGGATCGGTCGCACGGGTGGAGAATACTACAGAGCAGGGCGATCGAGGGGCATTCTTGTACTATCCAGGCCACGTTTACAGATCCGTGGCGCCGATTCAACAACCGCGGGTCCCTAGGCTTCCTCGCTGGCGTCGATGAGGCGGCCCGTGTCGAACACCTCTTGGTAGAGCTTGTGACTCAGGTATCGCTCGCCCAGGTCGGGCAGCAGGCAGACGACGCGCTTTCCCTTGCCCAAACGCTTTGCCACGTTGATGGCCCCCGTCAGGACCGCGCCGGCAGAGATCCCCATGAAGATGCCCTCTTCCCGGGTCAGGCGACGGGACATGGCCATGGCATCCTCGAATTCGACGACCTCGAAGCTGTCGACTATCTCGGAGTTGTAGTTGGCCGGGACGAACCCGGCGCTGATTCCCTGAATGCGGTTCGGCTGGCGAGGATCGCCGCCGGAGAGCAAGGGTGAATCGGCGGACTCCACCGCAACGATTTCGATTTCCCGGATCCGCTCCTTCAAAACCTCACCGGTCCCGCTCAGGGTCCCTCCCGTTCCGACGCCAGCCACGAAGGCGTCGAGGCGTCCTTCCGTCGCATCGATGATCTCCACGGCCGTGGTCCGGCGATGGACGTCCACGTTGGCCGGGTTGTCAAACTGGCCCGGCATCCAGCCATGCTTCGTCTCGGCCAGGATCTCCTCGGCTTTGGCGATGGAGCCCTTCATCCCCTTCTTTGGGTTCGTCAGGACCACCTTGGCTCCGAAGGCCAGCAGGACCTGCTGTCGCTCCCGGGTTGCCGAAGCGGGCATGGTGAAGATCATCTCGTATCCCTTCACCGCGCCGGCCATCGCCAGACCGATGCCCGTGTTGCCAGACGTGGGTTCCACGATGACGGACTTGCCGGGCTCGATCTTCCCCGCCTTCTCGGCGTCCTCGATCATGGCCTTGCCGATCCGATCCTTCACACTCCACATGGGGTTGAAGGACTCCAGTTTGCCCAGCACCTCGGCACTGCCTTCAGGAACCACGCGATGAAGACGAACGAGGGGGGTGTATCCGATCAGATCAAGGACATTGTTGGCGAGGGCGGGGCGCTGGCGCATGGGGCACTCCTTGTGAGGATTCAGTGACGGACTTCGAGGACCAGTATCGAGTAGCAAGCCACGAGTGACTTGAGTTACAGACTATCAGGAAAGCTCCTGGGTGGGCAGGGTGAATCTTCATGGACCGGCTGAAGGTTGATGCAGAAAGATCTATCTCAGGGTAATGGGGGTTCGTCATTGACTTGATGAAGGCCGGAAGGCCGCGAATCGTCATGCTAAGATGTCATTACACCGACCGGGGGCGCTGGACAGCGGCCCCAGCATCGTAAGGGAGGCAGCACCAACATGAGATCTCGTCCTCCAAGCGAGAGAAGACACGCCATAGGCATTGTGGTCTTTCTGGCTCTGATCATGAGCCTGACCTACGCTCAGGGCTGCTGCAAGCAGGGAGGAGGCGGCGCCGGACCTGCCGGACCCGCTGGACCCGCCGGACCTGCGGGCCCTCCAGGTGAGACCGTGGTGATCACCGAGACTTCCCCAGACATCAGCCCCACCGTTCCGGGTCTGACGGAGACCGAGCCGGGAATCACCCCGACGGTTCCAGGCCTGACAGAGACGGAGCCGGGCATCACCCCGACGACACCGGACCTGACGGAGACCACCCCGCCAGTGACGCCCACCATCCCGGATCCTGACGGCATCAGCCCCAGCGTCCCCGGTGGAGAGGAAGAGTTGGATGTCTCCAACACCCTGAACGACGAGCGGTAGACTCAGAAGCAGTCAAGGCAGGGCGGCCCCGCAACGGGTCGCCCTGTTTTCATTCGAGGACTCGGGACACACGACTCGTTTCAGCTGATGTCGGCTTGCCTGCCGTGGGCGCCAGAACACAAACGAGTCGTGTGTCCCCGAGTCTTTCCAACGGTTCGGGGAATCGTGCTAAGAATATCCATGGCTGGCCTCCTCAGGGCCCTCGGGCCCGTCAGTCAATATGTGAGAGGTACTAGCGTGCCATCTCGTCGGCTGGGAGGTCAGCCTTCTCATTCCATCTCTGTGTCTCCGAGATCTCCGTGTAACCTCCGCGGGACATGCCCCCTGAAAACGGATCCAGGGGATCTACTGTGGTGGTCCTAACGCTTCCTTCCTTGTCCGTTCGTGCCGAGCTTGTCGAGGCACAGAGCGTCGTTTCGTGGACCGGCCCCTCTCCTGAGCTTGCCGAAGGGTCAGACGATATGGCCGCCCGCTCCATTCATCCCCTTCGGCGTAGCTCAGGACATGCTTCGACAGGCTCAGACGATATGGCCGCCCGC
>JAJFLN010000106.1 GCA_021772705.1 Candidatus Cloacimonadota bacterium
GGATGCGGGCATCCATAGTAGGACGAACGGATCGGGAAAACTCGGCCATTCAGTCGTCCTGGATGCGGGCATCCATAGTGGGGCGAACGGTTTTATGGACAGGCATCATATGTAAAGGAAACAGCGGACCACCACACTAGCTCTTCTCGCGCCGCCCCCGCCGCCCATTGGAACGTTTCCGGAAGTGACACCCCCGGCTCACCTCGTTTCTGAGGGCCGACGAGATGACGATCCGGGCCGCCTCGACTGCATTCCGGAGTTCCACGAGCTCCACGGTCAGCTTCGTTGCCCGGTAGAAGTCAGTCACCCGCCGCTGCAGGTATCCCATGTCGTCCTCCGCCCGGCGCAGCCGTTTCTCGGTCCTGACGATGCCGGCATAGTTCCACATGGTGGTCTGCACCGTCAATAAATCCTGCCGGATCAGTACCGGGTCCTCAGCAGCCGACAGGCCCTCGTCCTGCCAGGGCGGAATCGACGCGGCCAGAGCCGGCAGTTCGCCCAGTCCCTGGCTGGTGATGTGCCGGATGGAACGGGCGCCCCAGACAACACCCTCCAGAAGGGACGTGCTCGCCAGCCGGTTTCCACCATGCAGCCCGGTGCAGGCCACCTCTCCCACGGCGTAGAGGTTGGGGAGAGTCGAGAGACCCCACTCATCGACCTTCACCCCGCCGCAGAAGTAGTGGGCCGCAGGAACCACCGGTATCGGCTCCCGTGTGATGTCGATCCCGAAGAGCTTGCACTTCGAGTAGATGTTGGGAAACCGCCTCCGGATGCTCATACCCTTGGGAGCGTTGCGAGCAAAATCCAGGAACACGCAGGGCTCACCGGTGGTGGCCATCTCGTCGTGAATCGCCCTGGCCACCACATCTCGGGGGGCCAAGTCCTTCAACCTGGGCGAGTATTGGGACATGAACGCCTCGCCCTTGCGATTGATCAGTTTGCCCCCTTCCCCTCGCACGGCCTCGGAGATGAGGAACCTGTTCGCATCCCGGTGAAACAAGGCCGTGGGGTGGAACTGCATGTACTCGGCGTTGATGATGCTCACGCCGGACCGGCGAGCCATCACGATCCCGTCACCCGTTGCGCCGGGAGGGTTGGTCGTGTGTTGGTAGATCCGGCCGATGCCGCCGGAAGCCAGGATTGTTTTCTTCGCCAGGTGGGTCTGGACCGACCCCTTGCTCGTGTCGAGAACGTAGGCTCCGAGACAGACGCTGGGCTCGTAAACAGCGGTCGGCTCCGACGCATGGTGCTCGGAGGTGATCAGGTCGATGGCCATCTGTCCCGGGAGCAGTCGAATCCGGGGACTCTTCCCGACAGCCTGGACGAGCTTATGCTCGATCTCCTTGCCTGTGGCGTCACCCTGATGGTAAATCCGTCGGCGGCTGTGAGCCGCCTCTCCCGTGAGAGCCAGAGCGCCGGCCCGGGTCCGATCGAACTCCACACCGGCGATCTCGATCAGCAGCTCACGCACCTGATCGGGGCCCTCGTCGGCCAGTATGGCCGCTGCCTTCGGCGAAGAGGCCCCGGCCCCGGCGCCGAGGATGTCCTTGACGAAGAGGTCCGGGGAATCGCCTGAGCCGAGAACTGCGATTCCCCCCTGTGCGTAGAGGGTGTTGGACTCCGATACGTCGCCCATCTTGGAGAGCACTGTCACTTCATAGCCCGCACGGGCTGCCTGAAGGGCGGCGCAGAGTCCAGCAATGCCGGTCCCGATGATCAGAATGTCCGAGACCCGCGCTCCCGCATGAGGGCCTTTCTTGCGAGGCCGGGTCCGGGACTTCGAGGACTTCATGAATTCAACGCCTGTCGAAGCGGGCGACGCACTCCACGTGGGTCGTCTGGGGAAACATGTCCAGGGGAACCACGCGGTTCGTCCTGTAGCCGCACTGCTCCAGGATGGCGGCATCCCGGGCCAGAGTGACGGGATTGCAGGAGACATAGATCACCCGGCGAGGGGCGAACCCGACGAGCTGCCGCAACGTCTCCTCCCGGCATCCGGAACGAGGTGGGTCGAGGACGACGAGGGAGATAGGGATACCCATCTTCTCCAGGACCTCGAGCTTCTCCTGAACCTGCCCTCTCAGGTGGGTGCAGTTCTCGATCCCCAGCCGCTCCTGATTCAGCTTGGCGTCCGAGACTGCCGCCGGAGTGTCCTCCACGGCCTGGACGTGCTTCACGTGGCTGGCGAACTGCAGGCTGAACAGCCCGACTCCGCTAAAGAGATCGCAGACCGTGTCCTCCGGCCCGGGCTCGGCGAACTTCAGGACCCGGGCAACCAGTTTCTCGGTCTGGACCGGATTTGCCTGAAAGAAGCTGCGAAGGCCGTACTCGTACTCGATTCCCAGGATTCGCTCTCTCAGTCTGGCATCTCCGAATTGGGTCTCCTTCCGGCGATTGACCAGGGAGGCCCCCTTCAGGTCCGGGCACCGTTCCATCAGTTGGGCCGTCAACTCCCGGAAAGTCTCTGGATCCTTGAGCCGGGTGTGATACAGGATCGCCGCCTTCCGTTCCAGATGAGAAGACCGGACTATGACGGAGTGGAGCTTCCTCCGGATCTGAGTCCAGTGAGGCATGAGCTCCCGGAGCGCTTGGAGCACCTGATTGATCTCGGCGGAAGCGATCGGACAGTGCTCCACCTCCACCAGGCCCCGGCCATCGGAACGGGAGAAGCCCAGGTGGGCCTCGCCCCCGAAGACCTTCACGTTGAAGTCGGCCTTGTTCCGGTATCCCCAGGGATCCTCCATGCCGACGGTAGGGTCCAAAATCTCGCCGACCTGAAGACCGTTGTCACCGAAGGCCCTGAGAACCGCCTCCCGCTTGAACTGGAGCTGGTTCTGATAGTGAAGATGCTGGAGCTGGCAACCGCCGCATACTTCAAAGTGGCCGCATTCAGGCGAGACCAGCTCCGGCTGCCCCCCAAGGAGGGGATAGACAGTCTCGTCGAGCAACCTCTGCTTCTCGACACTGAGGGCCAAGGAAGCCATTGGAGGAGTGACGGAGGGGCAGAATCGCTCTAGCGAGCGATGAGCAGAAGCTCCCGCTGCCGGCTGAGGGCCTGCATGTACGAGAGAGCCGAGATAACTCCACGGCGGAGCAGCAAGGTACCGAGGCGCTCGCGGTGCTCGCCCAAGCGCTGCTCAATCAGGGCCGTCTCGAGGTCGCGACTCTCGAGGCTTCCCATTTCCACCAGTATCTTGCCCAGTTGTAATCTTTCGGCGCTGATGCTCAACCTCACCTGTCAGTCCTCCGTCGACAAAAACGGGACACAGTGCCCGAGCCGACGGAGTCGGCATTTCGAGTGCCTCCCGGAACACGCCATTATAGCACGTCTCGCATCTTGGGGTCAAGTGCGTCCCGGAGTCCATCGCCCAGGAAATTGAAGCAGAGAACGGTGAAAGCGATGGCTGTGGCTGGCCAGATCGAACACCAGGGAGCCCGAGTGACGTGGTCCATTCCGTAGAAGACCATGACACCCCAGGAGGGTGCCTGGGCCGGCGCCCCGAGGCCCAGGAAGTTCAGACTGGCCTCGGAGAGAATCGTGATGCCCACCCGCATGGTGAACAGGACGATCAGGGTGGAGAGACAGTTCGGCAGAATGTGATAGGCGATGATCCGTCCCGGCCGCGCTCCAGCACCGACGGCTGCCATGACGAACTCTTGCTCCCGGAGCGTCAGCACCAAGCTGCGGACCATCCGGGCATTTCCTGCCCAACCGCTGACGGTCAGAGCCAGGAAGATCGACATCAAGCCGGGCCCCAGGCTGGCGGCAATCAGGATAGTCAGCAAGAGTGACGGAAAGGCCAGCACCACGTCGGTAAAACGCATCAGGATGGAGTCCACCCAGCCACCGAAGTAGCCTGACAGGACGCCGACCAACAGACCAATGAACATGGAGACCAAGCTGGCTGACAGCCCGATGGCCAGGGAGATTCGTGTTCCCATGATCACCTTGCTGAATATGTCCGACCCGTGCCAGTCCGTTCCGAAGGGATGGGTCCAGGATGGCGAAACCAGAGCGTTGCCGAGAGTGGACGTCAGGTCATGAACCGAGACGGAATGGGGCGCCAGGAAGGGGGCCAGGGTCGCCACCACACTCAGGAAGACCACGCCTGCGGCGCCCATCAGAGTCAGGGGATTGCCCAGGAGTATTCGAACCCCCACCTGGGTTCCCGTCAATCTCTGGCCCCCAGGTTCACTCATACCGGATACGGGGGTCCAGGAAGGCGTAGAGCACATCGACGACCAGATTCACCATCAGGAACAGGAATGAGGTGAGCAGGACCGACGCCATGACCACGGAGTACTCCCGGTTCTGGATCCCCTCCAGGGCGTAGAGCCCGATTCCTCTGTAGCTGAATATGCGCTCCGTGATGACCGACCCTGAAAGCAGACTGCCCAGGTCGAGACCGATCAGAGTGATGATGGGAACCATGGCGTTTCGCAGGGCGTGACGCAGTATGACCACCCTCTCGGGAAGTCCCTTGGCCCGGGCTGTGCGGATGTAGTCGGTCCGCATGATGTCCAGCAGACTCGACCGGGTCACTCGCTGGATGAAGGCGGCCGGCCTGAGCCCCAGAGTGATGGAGGGGAGGATCAAGTTGACCGCCATCGACGGGGTGTCGCTCGACGCCGGTAACCACTGAAGCTTGAGGGCGAAGAAGAGCATGAGCATCAGACCGAACCAGAACACGGGCGTGGACAGCCCGAAGATGGCCACGAGCCGGCACAGGTGATCGACCCAGCTGCCGGGCCACAGGGCCGAGAGCAGCCCCGTGGAGAGCCCCAGCGCCACGGCCACTATCACCGCCGTCAATGCCAGGAGGCAGGTGTTGGGGAACCTGTCAGCGATCTCGTCGGCGATTCGCTCCCGGCTCAGCAGTGTGCGACCCGGATCGCCCCTGGCCAGATCGGACACGTAGGCTCCGAATCGAACGTACCAGGGCCTGTCGAGCCCCAGTTCGTGCATCAACCGGGCCCGTTCCTCAGGAGTCCCGCCTCGCTCTCCGAGCATCCGCTCCACCGGGTTCCCGGGCACCATCTGCATCAGGAAGAAGGTGATGAAGAGGACGCCGAACATCAGCGGGAGGGTCAGCAGGAGCCGGCGGGAGATGTAGACTAGCATGGGGGGCTACGGGCTACGGGCTACGGGCTACGGGCTACGGGCTACGGGCTACGGGCTACG
>JAJFLN010000107.1 GCA_021772705.1 Candidatus Cloacimonadota bacterium
CCGGGACCGACCCGGCTCTACAACGACGGAGAGCTGGCCCAGGAGCTGGGAGTCAGCAAGCCCCTGAGGCCGGGATGGCTGTTCTTCGGCACAAGCCCGTCCCTGTTCAAGCTCACAGCAGGAGGCTCGCCGACGGGGCAGGCGTTTCACCTCTCCAGCAGCGGCAGCAACATGACCGCCGGCCAGCCGAAGGAGCAGCCAGCCGGTGTCGAGAGCGCCCGCCCCCCCGTGCTTGGATGTGAGAAAGGGACCCGGCAAGACCTGTGGATGCAGGCTGCATTCTGGGGCTACTACAAGGGAATGGACCCTCTGAATCTGTTCCGGACCAGGGACTCCGACGACCGGTCGTCCCGCCTCCATCTGTTTGGTGATGCCAGCCACCCATCGCCCACCCGGGTCATCGGACCGGCGCTTCAGGGACTGGCCCTTTACACCGATCTCGCCATCGATAGAGACGAGAGCTGGGACGATGAAGAGGCCCAGATGGAGGCCATCGGCATTCCCTTGCCTCGTAGAGAAGCCGTGGACCCGTTCCTTCGACAGGTCACGGCGGAACAATACGGTGCCGATCAGACCAGAGAGGGATCGGGCAGGCCGTCGATCCATCTGATCCCCTTCAACTCCCCCGGTCTGCCCCCGTTTCACGTCAGGAACCTGAACCGCATGGCCGACCTTGACGGCGACGGGCTGGGAGAGACGCTCGTATCCGGCGAGGTGGAGCACTCCCCTCTGAGGCTGGACCCGCTCCACTATCGGTACGGGAGGCTGTTCGGCGATTTTCAGGAATACGATCGCTGGTCCAGTCACGAGGTCGGCATGGCCTACGGCGCCGTCCCGGATCTGATGAATCTGGATCCGGACTCCGTGTTCAAGAGGCTGTCCGGCCAGTTCGTTCCCCGGAAGTCGCCCATCGGTTTCGCCGAGAAGATCGAGGATCCGGCCACCCTGATTCTCGACTACACCGACCCCCTCCACGGCACGGTGAAACCTGCCGAGTCAGGCCGGGCCCACTTCGACAATCAGCGCCAGCCTGACGAGGACCTACCGAAGTTCCGGATCTGGTCACTGGTGGACACTCGCGCCGTCATTCAGATGCCACCCGAGGAGCTCCTGGGCCGATATCTCACCGAGAAAGGCGGCAGGATACAGCTGGACCTGGAAGGACACGCCATCCGGGTCCTGGGAACTCTGGAGATTCCTCCCGGTACCGAGACCGTGGGAGGAGGAGGAGGCATGCTGATCGCCCCGGCCATCCGCTTCGCCGGTGACTTCCGGCAGGACCCGGCTGAAGCCCCGGTGACGGTCGTGACGGATCGCCTGGAGATCGCCGACGACGCCACGGTGGAGCTGGCGGCCTACGCCTCCGGTTTCGGAACCGGACGGTCCTGGAACTTGATAGGCTCCCTAGGCACGGACTCCCTGAGCTCTCTCGGTCAGATCCAGGGGGCTGCCATCAGTTACCAGGACCGATTCGATCCGACGGGCCCCGATGCGCACCTCCACTACCGGGCGGACATGAGCGACAGGGACCTCGATGCCGGAACCTCCCGGCACGAGATGGGAGGGCCGAGATGAAACTTCATCGTCGTCTTCGTTTTTGTCATGTTTTCACCCTCGTGGAAGTCCTGATCGCCGCGATGATCATGATCCTGGCCGTTGTCCCTATCAGCTACGTCTTCTCCACCACGGTTCAGGAGACCGAGCGGGATCGGCAAGAGCTGATCGCCACGGCGCTGGCCTCAGAGGTACTGGAGCAGGTCCGGGCCATGGCGGTGGGACAGATAGGAGTGCGAGGAATGCAGAAGCTACCGGAGGACAATCCGTTCCCGGAGTTTCCGAACTGGCTCGACCTGGAGCAGGAGCAAGGCCGGAAGGGAAACGGCTTTCCCTTGATGAATCACTCCGAGATTCACACCGAGTCCTCCCGCCTCTACCTGCAACCGGGCAGTCGAGGCTTCCATCGCTACCTGCAAGTCATGCGCGCGCCCCTCAGCCTGAAAGGCGCCTACTCCCGCAGCCCGGACCTGCTGGAGATCCGCGTCCGGGTCGATTACGGGGCCGATCCGGAGGACCCGAAGACCCGGCGCCAGGTCATCCTGGACACACTGGTGAGTCATGAGGACGTGTAAAGCCAGAGGGTTCACTCTCGTCGAGGTCTTGATCGCCGCCGGGCTGGCCAGCGTCCTTCTCGTCACGGCCACCTGGGCAGCCATCAGCTGGCTCCGGCAGGGAGCTCACCAGGCGAGCACACTCGTCGGTCTTGGAAACCTCGACCGCGTCGTGGCCCAGGTCGTCGACGATGCCCGCCAGGCTCGCCCCCGAGGCAACCGGCCCATGCTCCTGAAGGAAGAGGTGCTGAAGGCGATAGATTTCCCGGGGAGCGCAACGCAGTTCGCCGAACTGGAGCGCTCCATGTATCAACTCGTCACCCGCCACCCGCAGAGTGAAGACGAGTCCAGATCCGGCGAGTACAGGAAGAGCTGGGTCAAGGGACCCAAGGGCTGGACACACAACCCCTGGCCCCTGCTGTTCCGAAAGGCCGACGATGACCTGCGACCCTTCGATGTTCCCGACCTGGAACGGGTGGCCTCCACCTGGTATCCGGGGCTGGAGGAAACCTTCCCCACCGTCTCCTGGCCCAGGGGAAACAACCCCTCCTGGACCTACACTGCCATCTACCGCCGCAACGGCTGGGCCATCTACACTCACTACCTGCAGGACACGGACAGCCAGACCGCCGGAACTCTCTGCCGCTACGCCGAGGACGGGCCCACCAGGTGTCTCGTGAGGGGAGGCATCGAAGCATTCTCCGCCAGGCCCATCTTCGAGTTCGCCTCCCACCCCGGCAACCGGGACAGAGGCATGGAACTGGTCAAGACGGCCCTTCAGGTCGACGTCGTGGCGCGGGAGCCCGATGACGGCAACGCCATCGACGCCCGGCAAGTGGTCCTGTCCCGGAGGGTTTATCCGGCCTGGTTACAGAGCACGCCCCACCGTCAGCGATGGATTTCCAGATAGGGCGGCCAGGGTCCCTGCTCCGTTAATGGCTTCGCAAGTCCCATTGCATTCAGGGTCCGGGCAAGAATAACTACGCAGTTTCGCATCCCATCTTCAGCCGCTCCTCAATCGCGGAATCCTCGACGTAGCCCACTACGCCTCCGGTCCCGCTCACTCGAACCAGCCGAATCTGACCCAAATCTGGGCGCGACTTCTGTGCATTTATTCCTGCGCGGCCCCTAAGCCCAGCGATCCTTCCCGCCGTAGAACGACTTCTTCCCCTTGGCCAGCTTCAGCAGCGACTCCGGCGGTGCCAGACGATCACCGTGCTTCTTGGCCAGGCCTTCCATGCCCTTGATGACCTGATCCAGGCCGAGGGCGTCCATGTAGCGGAAGGGGCCGCCGAGGAAGGGAGGGAAGCCGAGGCCCATGATGGCGCCCACGTCGCCGTCCCGGGGATTCTGCAGGACCTTCTCGTCCAGGCAGCGAACGCACTCGGCCGCGAAGGTGAGCCAGAGTCGCTGCTGGATCTCGCTCTCGGGGGTGTGGCGCCGATCCCGTCCACCGGGAAGCAGGTCGTAGACGGTCTCGTCGACGACCTTCTTCTTCGACTTGTAGTCGTAGAAACCGCTCTTGTTCTTCTTGCCCAGTCTGCCGGCGTCGACGACCTTGGCGATGGCCGTGGCGACCTTCAGTCGCTCACCGTAACCATCTTCCATGACCCGGGTGACGTGCTTCCCGATGTCGAGTCCCACCTCGTCCATCAGGGTGAAGGGACCCACGGGGAACCCGAAACGCAACATGGCCTTGTCGATCTCGGCGATGTCGGCGCCTTCCTGAAGCATCAGGGCGGCCTCGTTCATGAAGAAGGCCAGGACCCGGCTCGTGTAGAAGCCGCACTTGTCGCTGACGACGATGACCGTCTTGCCCATCTTCTTGCCGTAGGCGACGGCGGTGGCCGTCACGGCCGGGTCGGTCTTGTCCGTGACGATGATCTCCAGGAGGGGCATCTTCGGGACAGGGGAGAAGAAGTGCATTCCCAGCACCCTCTCGGGCCGCTTCGATGCCTTGGCGATGTCAGAGATGGGAATCGATGAGGTGTTGGAGGCGAAGATCGCGTGCTCCGGGAGATGCTCCTCGGCGCGCTTCATCACGTCGTGCTTGATACTCAGATCCTCGAAGACGGCTTCGATGACCAGGTCGGCGCTGTTGAAGCCCGTGAAGTCCGTCGTCGCCGAGAGGCGATCCATGGTCTGCTGGAACTTCTGGGGAGTCATCCTTCCCCGTTTCGTCTTCGTTTCCCAGTCCTTACGGCAGTTGGCCAGGGCGCGGCCGAGCATCTCCTTGCTGGAGTCGAACATCCGGACAGGAGTGCACTTCTCGGCTGCCACCTGGGCGATGC
>JAJFLN010000108.1 GCA_021772705.1 Candidatus Cloacimonadota bacterium
AGTAACGAGAGATACTAAGCGGTTATCTCTCCCTATGCCACCCCCTCATGTCTGTCGACTTTCTCTCCACCGATCAGCAGAAGCGCTTTGGCCACTTCGCCGGCGTACCCTCCAACGACCAGCTCGCCAGGTATTTCCACCTCGACGAGACCGATCACCAGCACATCCGCTCGCGTCACGGAGACCATAACAAGCTTGGCTTCGCTCTGCAGCTCGGCATCGTCCGCTTCCTGGGGACATTCCTTTCACAGACGGATGAGGTGCCGCCCGGCGTCGTTGCCTACCTCGCTCACCAGCTCTCGATACAGGATCCGAGCTGCCTCCAGAAATACCAAGATCAAGTCCGATGGAGACACGTACGCGAGATCTCCAAGGTCTACGGCTACCGAGTGTTCCACGACCAGCCCGGACACTGGCAACTCGTCCGATGGCTCTACATCCGATCCTGGCTGGGAGCCGAACGCCCGAGCGTACTCTTCGACCACGCTACCGCGTGGCTCGTCAAGCAGAAGATCTTGCTCCCGGGTATCACAACGCTGGGCCGACTCGTTTCCCGTGTCCGAGATCGAACGACCGCAAAGCTCTGGCAAGTGCTGAACAACGCCACATCAATCGATCAACGTGCCCGGCTCGAGGCCCTCCTGGTGACGGGAGGGGAGAATCGCCAGTCCGACTTCGACCGCCTTCGCCGGTCTCCCACCCGTGTCAGCAGGCGAGGACTCCTCGAAGCCATCGAGCGTCTCGAGGAAGTCCGCGGCCTGGGCGTCGGGAATCTCGAGCTCTCACAGGTCTCCCTTGGCCGGCTCGACGCGCTGGCTCGCTATGCCCACGCAGCCAAGGCACAGGCGATCTCTCGCATGCCAGAAGACCGTCGACTTGCCACCTTGCTTGCCTTTGCCCGCGAGCTGGAGGTCCGCGCCACTGATGATGCCCTCGATCTGTTCGATGTCTTCGTCAAGGCTCTGCTCTCACAGGCTGAGAGTCAGGGGAAACGACGACGGTTCAGGACCCTCAAGGACCTCGACGAAGCTGCACTCCGGCTTGCAGAAGGTTGGCAGGCCCTCCTCGAGGGAAACTTCTCATCGCTCGAGGATCTCTGGGGCGCCGTTTCCAAGCGCGTCTCCACTGAGCAGCTCGCTGCCGCCGCTCATGCGGTGCTGGCTCTCGCACGACCCCGCGAGGACCACAACTATGACGATCTCCTTCGGCGCTACCGAACAGCCCGGCTCGTTCTTTTCCCGCTTCGAAAGACCTTCGAGCTCCAAGCGAACAAAGCTGGACGTCTTGTCCTTCAAGCACTCGATGCCCTTGCCACCATCGAACATCGGCCACCGATACGAGACGACGAGGTGCCGCTCAAGATCATCACCCCCGCGTGGCGGCGGTTGGTTCATTCCTCTCCTGGCGAGATTGATCGTCGCGCCTACACGCTATGCGTGCTCGAGCAGCTCCGGGAATCACTCAAGCGCCACGACGTCTTCGTGAGGAAGAGCAAGCACTGGATGGACCCTCGCGCGCAGCTCCTCAATGGCACTGCGTGGGAAACCGCCCGTCCACAGGTCTGCCGGATGTTACGCCTCTCGCCCACAGCCGACGAAGAACTGTCTCTGCTTCGGCTCGAGCTCGATGAAACCTACCGGAAAACAGCAGCTCATTTTCCGAAGAACGAAGCCATCCGTATCGAGGAGAAGGACGGTCACGATGCACTCGTGCTCACACCTCTGGATGCCCTCGATGAACCGGACAGCCTGATCGAGCTGCGTGAAGATGTCGCCGCCCTGCTACCCCAGGTAGACCTTCCCGATGTCCTGCTCGAGGTGGACGCCTGGACAGGCTTCACGCGAGAGTTCACACACGTGAGCGAAGGAAGCTCACGCGTCCGCGACCTTCCGATCAGCGTCTCGGCCGTCCTCATCGCCGAGGCCTGCAACCTCGGCTTCGCGCCTCTCATCCGAGCGGACATCTCCGCTCTCACCCGAGGACGTCTCTCCTGGATCGACCAGGCCTACTTTCGTGGAGAGACCATACGTGCTGCCAACGCCCGCCTCGTCGATCACCAAGCATCGGTTCCCTTGGCCCTGCAGTGGGGTGGAGGCGATGTCGCCTCCGTCGACGGCCTTCGCTTCGTCGTGCCAGTTCGGACAATCAACGCCGGTCCAAACCCCCGGTACTTCGGCCCGGGACGGGGAGCCACGCTGCTGAACGTCACGAGCAACCAGTTCTCCGGATTCAACGGCCCTGTCATCCCCGGGACTCTGCGAGACTCCATTTACATCCTGGCAGCGCTCCTTCAGAACGAGACAAGTCTGCGTCCCGTCCAGATCATGACCGATACAGCCTCCTACAGTGACCTGGTCTTCGGGCTCTTTCGGTTACTCGGGTATCGGTTCTGTCCACGGTTGGCGGATCTCGGCGGCGCACGTCTATGGCGTACTGATCGTACGGCTGACTACGGCCCGCTCAACTCCATCTCTCGGCATCGCATCAACACAGATCGAATCGTTTCCCACTGGGACGACATGCTCCGAGTGGCCGGCTCGCTTGCTTCTGGAACCGTCCCCCCTGACGAGCTCGTTCGCACCCTCCAGGGAGGAGGCAAGCCCACAACGCTCGGACGGGCCGTCGCCGAGTACGGCCGTATCCCAAAGACAATCCACCTGCTGAATGTCATCGATGACGAGGCCTACCGTCGCCAGATGCTCGTCCAGCTCAATCGGCACGAGGCGCGTCATTCGCTCGCCCGTCTCACCTTTCACGGCCGGAAAGGCGAACTCCGCCAGCCATATCGCGAGGGTCAGGAGGACCAACTCGGAGCACTCGGCCTCGTCGTCAACGCGATCGTGCTCTGGAACACCCGCTACATCGAACTGGCCCTGGGCCACCTACGCGCTCAGGGCAAGGCCGTCCGGGACGAGGACGTCGAGCGTCTTTCTCCCCTCGGCCACGGGCACATCAACTTCCACGGCCGATACTACTTCGCCCTGCCCGAGGAGATTCAACAAGGAGACCTCCGCACCCTGCGGGACCCCGATAAACAGGATCTCTGACCCAGAAAACTGCCCACTTTCAGGCCTTGAGAGACACGAAAACGTAAGGTTTCCGTTCCATTGCTACTCAGAGGCCGAGTCACTTCTAACAGGAACGTGGTGCTGTTGGGACGGATTTCCTGATGCGGAGGAGATGAGGCGATGATGAATAGTGAAAAGGCCTTGCTGACAGCGGGGAGAGAGAACCAGTTGCTCAAGATACTTCGGGATATCTTGTCACTTTCTCTGAAGGAGCAAATCTGGATTGCACAACAGATTCAGCGGTTGTCGTCGAGGAAACAACAAGAGGCAGTGACGACAGCGAAGGTGTTGGCTGCATTGAATGAGCGATTCGGTGTGACGTAATCTGGTAAGTAAACCTGTGTCACTGAGCAATCGGCTATTGGCGAGCTCGAGCCAGCAACCTTCCTCTTCTGGAAAATGCCGCCCTGAGTCGAGCCATCACGGACTTGGAGTCCTACCAGCGCGTCATCCAGAATGCCACGACAGTCGATCAAGCAGAATCGAGCTTCTACTTGATCGAACAAGCCACGGAGAGTCTTCACCACACTGTTCCCTGTTCATCTCCTCCTCCTGGTGGCGGGGAAGATCCACCAACAGACCCACCGGATGATCAGTGTACCGCCGGCGCAGGAAGCCCTGTCCTGCTCTTTCTTGGCAACTATATGCCAACACAGGTGGATCTCAAGCGTCCAGCACCCGGTATGCCCTTCGAATTCAAGCGCTACTACAACAGCCGGATGGACTTCTGGGGCCCTTGGGGATGGAATTGGGGGCATACGTACTCAGTCAACGTCGTGTCGCGAACGACCGACGAGATCCACTTTGGCATGCCCTGGTCGAACTGGGTGAACTTCAAGAAGGACGAAACCACAGGTGACTGGGGACCGATGCAGCCTCCAGCTCAGAGGTACACCCTGACGGAAGATTCCGGGGATGGCTCCCTTACGTTGGGACACAATAAGCGCTCCTATCACTACGACGAGAATGATGTTCTGCTTGAGATACAAGATGACAAGGGCAACTCGGTTAATCTCAGCTACGATACAACGGGCCTCCTCATCGAAATTGAGGACACGGCCGGGAGGACTTATTCGCTGGATTGGGAGCCAACCACCCCTCCTGCTGGTTCAGACAACTACGGGCCTCCGCTGACGTGGACTCTGACGACTCTCACGGAGGATGCAACTGGGAGGGTCATCACCTACAACCGAGATAGCTCCGACGCTCTGCTTGAGGTGACTGACTCGGCTAATCCCACCGGGTCGGGTGTTTTGTATACCTACTCGTCCTCCCCGGATGCCTATACCCTGGTTTCCATCAGCAACCAACGAGGGAACGATGTCATCGAGGTCGAGTATGACGGCCAAGATCGAGTCACCCGATACGAAGAGAACGGCCAGTCCATCGAGTACGACTATTCCGTAACCGGAACGATCTACAAGGACTTCCCGGACGACTCTCAAGAACGGGTTACGTTGACCACCTGGGGCCACTATGAAACGTTCCTCGACTCCTACGGAAACGAGAAATTCTATGAGTACGACTCTGACGGCTTTCTGACCGAGATCATCTACGAAGATGCGAGTGGCGATGAGACCATCGAGACATATGAGACAGGCTGCACTTGCTCTGGCGCACAGCTCTTGTCTCTTGAAGAGCCGAACGGGGTGAGCTGGACTTACGAGTATGACGAAGACGGCAACAGAACTTCGATGGTGGACCCGCTTGGCAATGAGACCACCTACGAGTACGACACCGATGGAAACCAGACGGCGATCGAGGACCCGCTGGGGAACCGGACGACGTTCACCTACAACGCAGCTGGTCAGGTGCTGACCAAGACAGACGCAAGCGACTACGTGACCAGCTACACCTACGACGCCTCGGGCAACCTGACCCAGATGGTCGAACCCGAGGGAGCCACGTCCACCTACACCTATGACGGCGTGGGGGACCGAATCACTTACACCGATCCCAACGGTAACGAGTGGGAATACGGCTACGACTCGGCAGGGCGACTGCTCGTCACCACCAACCCATTGGGACACGAGATCAGCTACGAGTATGACGCCGACAGCAACCGGACCCAGATTAGCGATCCGATCGGCGCTGTGACCACCCAAGTCTTCGACGACTTCAACCGGCTCACCGAGGTTCAACGGCCCGACACAGCGGTCCGACACCTCTCCTACACGACCAATGGTGACCTGATCAGCGACACCGAACAGCCCATGTTCACCCACATCTACGACGGCCATCACCGGAAGCTCTACACGCTCAGGGATGATGGTGATCTCGGTGCTATCGTTTACAGCTACGACAGCGAGGGGAACACCACGGAGGCCAAGGACATCCTCGATGCCGTGACGGGGGACCCGACGGGTGAAGACGGTGACGTGACGTCCTACGAGTTCGATGGTCGAAACCGGCAAACGAAGAAGACAGACGCCGAAGGTGGTGTCGAGGAGTACATTTACGATGGAGCCGGGCGTCTCATGGAGAGCATCGACGCCGATGCCGGGCTCACCACGAATGTCTACGACGCAACCGGCCGCCTCATCGAGGTCGTTACCCCCTTGGGCGACTCGATGGTGTACTCCTATGACGCAACCGGGAACCGGACTTCCGTAACCGATCCACTCGGCAACGAGACCACCTACGCGTTTGATGGTCAGGGTCGAATGATGACGACCACCGATCCACTCGGCAATACCACTCGGTTCGCCTATCACGCCAACGGAAACCTCACTACGCTCACCGACGCTAACAACAACGACTGGCTCTTCGAGTACGATGCCCTCAACCACGTGACGAAAGAAGAAGATCCCCTCGGCAACACCAAATCATACACCTATGATGCAGTCGGTCGTCTCGCCTCCAAGGTCGATGCCCACGGAACGGCCTACTACTACTACTACGATGACGCCGGGCGACTCATCGAGGTCGAGTACCCGAACGATCCGCTCATGCAGATCACCTATGACACCTCAGGCAACCCGATCGTGATATCGCAAGGGCAATGGTCTCTAGACTACCGGTATGACACCCTCAACCGTCGGGTCGAGTATGAGCTTTCAGGAACTCATCTCGACTCCCAGTATGCCTCGCCGCGAGTCACCTACAGCTACGACGGCCGTGACAGACGGACTCATGTCATCCTGACCGGTCTCGTCGAGGGTCCATCCTCCGCCCTGCCCTACGAGTACTCCTACGTTTACGGCTACGATGCCGCGGACCGCCTGGTTTCCGTCGACGGTGCCTCAGGAACAACCCCGACCACCATCGTTGGTCTCGAGTACACAGCTGCAGGCCGACGGAGCGTAATCAGCCGAGCCAACGGCGTCACCACCACGAGCGAGTATGACGCGATGGGTCAGATCCTCTCCATCCAGCACACCCGAAACAGTGATCAAGAGGTGCTGTCGAGCTTTCAGTATACCTACGATGTCGCAGGTCGGCGTTCCAGCCGGCTTTCCAACGACGGGCTGATGCTCTATTCGTATGACGCTTCGAATCGATTGACCTCGTCCACCGTCACCAGCGAAACCGAGACGTTCACCATGGACGCTGTCGGGAACCTCACTTCCATTGACAACGATACGGGATACCGCACGCTCGAGTACGATGATGGAGACCGACTGACTTCGGAGGAAGGAGCAAGCACGACCACCTATGCCTTCGATGCCAACGGAAACCTGACGACCAAGACGGCCGCAGGTCTGATTCATGAATACTTCCGTGACGACCGAGGCAAGCTTGTCAACTACTCCCAAGACAGTTCAACTATCGTGACGTACTCCTACTACCCAGAATCTGACCATCTTCTCTCCCGACATGAGGACGGAGACGCATACGGTGCCGTCCTCTGGTCGGGGCGGAACGCTTTAGCGGATCTCTACCGCACAGACGATGATTACTTGGCGGTCGTTCGCCACTACGCCGTGAACACGCCCTACGATGACGTCTTCGCTGTCACGGACTTGACGCGATCGGGACACGACTTCTACTTGCGAGACGCGTTGCTATCTGTCTACCAGCTTGCCAACACGACAGGTGGTATCGCTTCCGCATACAACTACTCCGTCTACGGAGAGCCACGCGACTGGGATGATACTGAAACCACCGACAACCGCTTCACCTTTACAGGACGAGACTTCGACCCCGCCACAGGCATGTACTACTACCGCGCCAGGTGGTACTCGGCCGCCCCTGGTCAATTTGCTAGTTCCGATCCGCTTGTGTCACTTCTCCTCCTGCGAAGTCGTCTGTCGGGCCAGTTAGCTAGAGCTGCCGGCATGCACATGTCGCGGTATGTCTACGCGGAACGGTCTCCAGGTTCCAAACACGATCCAACTGGCCACTTTGCAATTGCACTTCCGGCGTTTGCTCTTGGCGCTTGTGCGCTGACTGGTGCTTTGAATAAACTAATGGATACAGGCTTCGGACTAGCTCAACATAAGGTGTTACTAGAGCACATCAATCGACTTCACGATCAGATCAAACAGGCAAAGGGTAAGTGCCCGCTCGACCCGAGAATTCCAGACTGGGAGAAGCAGATTGATAATCTTTCGGGAGATATCGGTGACTACTGGAAAGAGTTTGGCTCTCCAAGCGTGCCCGACTTTATAGGGTCAGCGTGCTTCACGGCACTGGTAGGATGGTACGGACTCCCACCTCGCTCGCCGTACTTCCGAGCACCGTAGCGCACTTAATGACCCGCTAGTGAATGTCACGAATATTATGCTAGCCCTGTCGTCGGAACAGATTGTGAGCGGTGGCATGCTCCTGGTTCTACTGATAGCAGTAGCTGGTGATCCAAAGTGTCGCAAGTGGGTATCGGAACACCGAGGCCGATTGTTTGCGTGCGTCACTGCTAGTGGTAGCTTGTATGTTGTATCTAATGTACTAGTAAGGGTCCAAAGGAAACTTGATGTCGGACCAGACGGTGCTTATTGGACAGCAATTGTGTGCCTCAATATTGTGTTGCTTGTCGTCGTATGGTGTTCTTGGCCAGATGGAGTGAATGCCAGCCAAATAGGGTCCTCTAACAAGGATGATTGATTTCCTGCCCAAGACCTCCGCCTGAGCCTCACCCCTCCAGAATAGGCCTGACCACCTTTTCAGGCCGACTCACCGCTCGTGAAGCCGTTTTGACCGCTTCGCGCCCACGCCCTGATCTGCCTTCAGGTCCATCCTGCCGGCCCCGTAATCATCCAGATGACTTGCGAAGCCTTCCTGCTGTTCTGAAACCAGTCCGGGCCGAGAATCACCCCTTGCAGACCATCTCGGCGGTCAGATGGGTTCTGGGGCGACGAGGTGACGTCATCGCCTCCCAGCCGACCTGGGCCCATCCAACTTGGCCAGTCCTCTCAGTTCCGGTACCCTGGCCGTAACTCGATCACCCGGAAGGAGGATCTCCTCGTGCCCAAAGACAAGGCTCCCTGGGATGAAGTGCTCGGCCACCTCCGCGCCCTCTCCCCCCGCATCACCCGTCTCGCTGTCCGCTCCGAGGACGACCCCTCGAAGACGATGGCCTTCAT
>JAJFLN010000109.1 GCA_021772705.1 Candidatus Cloacimonadota bacterium
GCCGCTTGAACACGACCAGCTTGCAGGTGCCTGTTCCTTTATTCAAGGCTCTTCTCAACGATGCATGGATGCCTCAGGACTATACCTCGCCAGGGTACGTTGACTTCGGAAAGGCCCTCGTGACGGAGCTGAAACCAGCCATCGATCGT
Organism: Candidatus Cloacimonadota bacterium; assembly: GCA_021772705.1. GTDB lineage: Bacteria > Muiribacteriota > UBA6191 > JACPRK01 > JACPRK01 > OFTM100. The sequence goes on from JAJFLN010000109.1 coordinate 150, forward strand.
AGGTTCCGTACCCTCAGGAAGGCGGAGCACACGGCGGTGTTCGGTTCCTCCCTGGGAGGAGTGGTCTCCTTCTTCCTGGCCTGGGAGTACCCCAAGGTGTTCGGGATGGCTGGCTGCATGTCGAGCACCTTCTCCTGGAGGGATGACTTGATCGACCGGGTCCTGTTCGAGAAGCGGGCGAACCAGCGGTTCTACCTCGACAGCGGCTGGCCCGGCGACAACTACGAGGTGACTCAGGCCATGGCCCACGCCCTGATGCTCCGGGGCTACCTCTTCGGCCAGGACATGCTCTACTTCGCCTTCCCAATGGCGGTTCACGATGAACATGCCTGGGCGGCGCGGCTGCACCTGCCGTTTCAATTCTTCAGCGGCAAAGTGACCCGACCGGCTAACTTGCTGTAGCCCGTCGGGTTGATGCCCGCCCCGATCCGCTCAGCATGGACGCCGGAGTCCTCCGATGTTGGAGGGGCTTCGGCCGAGCGTCCCTGCAGCCCGGGTAGCAGGAAGTAGGGAAGCAAGAATGGTAGATACCAGAGGTGGTACCGGCCGGGAACGTAGAGCTTGAACATCTCGATGTAGATGACCAGGCTGCCGCAGTAGGCCAGGACTCCCGGGAAGCCGCTCCTGCGGGCCAGCCAGGCGATGGAGAGAGCCACGGGCAAGAACATCAGCTGCAGGAATGCCCGGAGGTATTTCATCTGCGGGTACTGGGTCCAGACGCTCCATGCCCAGTCGCCGAACCTCTCCTGGCTGCCCGCCGTGGCATCGAGGAAGATGGAGATGGCGTTGGGTTGGAGGAACTGAGGAATGGAGAGCAGGATGCCGAGGAGGGCGGTCAGAGCGAAGAACCCCAGAGCCTTCCGGAAGGGCAGTGTGGCCGCCCAGGTGGGGATGAGGAACACGGGAAAGAGAGCGGCGGCGCCGAGCCAGGCGACGCCGAAGGCGCCGGCCCAGATGGATCGCCGGAAGAGCACCAGGGCCGCCAGGGCCAGAAAACCTGGCATCAGATCTCCCGTTTTGCTGTTGAACACGGGGATCAACGTGTAGGGCAGCACGGCCCAGGAGAATCCGAGGGCGGCGCCGGCCAGGGCGCCCTGAAGCTGTCGCCCCAGGATATTGAGCAGGACGATGGAGCCGCAGTTCATGACCGTGGTCGTGACACGGGCCGCCATGCCGTAGCCGAACTTGAAGTGCTCCGTCGTCGGGAACAGATACTCGAAGGGAAGGAACGTGTAGTAGTAGGCCGGGCCGTAGGCATCCCAGGCCCAGTCGTAGTGTCTGTCGGTCTCCGGCGCCAGCCTGTCCACGTTGCCATAGACCACATCCCCCTGAAGAATGCACCGAGCGCCGGCCTGGCCAGCTGCGGCAGATCCGGCGATGAAGGGGACGTGAGCCTTCATCTTGCCGTGGGGTCCCGGATAGGTGAAGGTCAGGAATGCCCCGTAGGCCGCCAGGGCCACTGACAGCAGTCGATAGGTCCGTTCACTGAAGTTGAAGCAGGGCTCGGTCCTGTCCTTCAAGACCTGATGGAGCAAGAGCCGGGGGAAGAAGTAAAAGAGCAACCCGTATCCGAAGGCCGTCGTGAAGGGCCAGTATCCCTTCTCGTAATCCCCCAGGGGAATCCAGGCCGCCAGCATCAGCAGGTCCAGATTGTAGAGGCGGAACGGCTTCTTGAAGTCGAAGAAGGCAGCCAGGAACAGCAGGCCCAGGGTGTCAAAGAAGATGAACTCGAACCCGGAACTGTAGGGATAGAAGAGGCGGATGAAATGTTCGCTGTCCAGCATGGGGAACCCTCGTGCGATGGAATCGCCAGATCGGACCTTACCATCCGTTCCGGTATCCTTCCGGTTCGGGAGGTTATATTGTCTCGCAGCGTCCCGGGCAACGGCCGGTCACCAAAGACTCATGCTCACCAAATAGCACACAATTCGTCTTTTCTTCCCTTACAGCTCCGGGTTTGAGCACGTCTTCTTCGTCAGTCTTGCCGCTCTCTTCCTGGGGATCTTCCTCGACTTCAAGCGGCCCTGGCGGCTCCGGAATCTGGACCTGCTGGTCCTCTGCGCCTGGGTGCCCCTGGGTGACTACGAGCGTGGCGACATCGAGCTGAACTCCCTCCTGGCCTACTTGCCTCTGCTCTACCTGTTGCCCCGTCTCTTCTACCAGGCCTTCCGCAAGGAGGAGGACCCCTTCGTGGCCAACATCGCGGCGCGGCCCATGCTGCTCATGACAGCAGTGCTCATGGGCTACTCGATGTTCCTCACTCTGACGTGCCCCTATCCTTACAACCAGCCCCAGGTGGGAAAGAAGAAAGTACGCCTCTCCGACTCTGCTGCCGGCGGAATGGCGGGGGCTCGCTCTCTGCTGAACGGCGTCCTGCCCTACGGCAACCTGTCCCACCATCGCGACACCTACGGCCCCACCTACTACTACACCTACCTGCCCTTCGAGGCGGCCTACGATCGAGGCAATGAACACGTGAAGCGGGGGCCGGGACTGCCTGCCCGACAGCTCACGATTCTCCTGCAGTTGCTGGCGGTCCTGGCCTGCTACCTGCTTGGCCGGCGTCTGCAGGGCCACCTCTTCGGCTGTTCTCTGGCCCTCGGCTGGGTCCTCCTGCCCTACTCGCTCTACTCGGCGTACTGGAGCCAGACGGGCCATCTCATGCCCGGTGTCTTCATGCTCCTCACATTCCTGGCCCTGACCTGGTCCCCCGTTATCGGGGCGATCGCCTTCGCCTGGACGGCTGCCGCCTGCTTCTTCCCCGTCTTCTTCCTGCCTGTCTGGTGGGCCTATCTCAAGGGCAATAAGCGTTGGCTCTTCCTGTTCATCTCCATCACCCTGGGTCTGGCCCTCTGGGCGCCCATGCTCATGCAACAGGCGGGACTGAACAAGTTCCTGGACTCGACGATCCTCTTTAACCAGTCCCAGAACATGGGCCGGTGGAGCCCCTGGTACCACCACTCCGGCACCCGCTACATTCGGGCCTACTTCCAGCTTCTCTTTCCCTTGTTTGCCATGGCCGCGTTCTGGATCGTCCGAGGCAAGGGTTACCTGACCGCCCTGTCCATGACCGGTGTCGTCGTGGTCGGAACCCAGCTCTTCGCCCTTCACGCGCCAGGCCGGTACCACCTCTGGATGCTTCCCATACTCCTGCCCCTGTTCCTGCTCGGCTCCAACCGGGCCCGCTTCGAAGAAGAGGCGGGAACGGGAGCGACCGCCGAGGGTGCAAGTCTCTCCGGTAGGGGGGGGCAACACTGAGAACACTGAGTTCACAGAGACAGGTCGGTTTTCTTGCGGGGATGGCATCCCGCAGTGATCTGGTGGTCGGTGGTCGCAATGAAGGACACTTCCCCAAGAAGGCCTCGGTGTCCCTGTGTCTCCGGGATCTCCGTGTTAGGACCAATGCCCATGAATTAGTGGAAGGAATGTTTGAAAACGAGGGCTCTGCCCTCGAACTCCCGCCAGGGGCCATTGGCCCCTGGACCCGGATGAACAGGTC
>JAJFLN010000110.1 GCA_021772705.1 Candidatus Cloacimonadota bacterium
CTTCTCTCTGAATCGCCGCATCATCCCCTGCATCTCTTGCTGCAGGTCCCTGACCTCATCCATCTTGCGATGGAAGAAATCGATGGAATCGGCAATGGCATCACCCGCGCCATCATCCTCCTCGACGATCTCGTACTCCTCCTCGATAACGGTGGATCTCCTGGTTTCCGGCTCAGTCCCCTCCCGGTCCGTGGCTCCCCGAGGAACCCTCTCGATGGGCACCGGCTCGGCGCCCTGGGCCGCCGGTATCCAGGCCAGTGCAAGAACCAGCGCTGAAGCCAGCGCCACTGTCGGTCTCATCTTCATCCTCTCTGTCATCTTGGCGTCCTCCTTTTCGACGTCATCATCCACAACAGACGCTCCTCGACCAGAATATGTTCCCTGTGTTCTCGAGGTACCGCCGAGTGCCTGGAACCGGATCTTGCCCCAGAGTCGATTCAGCTTAAGGCAGGGACAGGCCGATGAACATGTCAGGCTCTCATGAACCTGGAGGGATCCTCTTGGCGGCTGCACGTACCCATCAGAAGATTGGCGAGATACTCACTCAGGCAGGCAGGCTTTCCCTGCCCCAGCTGCGGCGTGCTCTGAAGAAGCAAGCCGACCTGTCCCGCTCCACCGGCGCCAGGCCCAGGATCGGTGAGATGCTGGTTGAACACCAGCTCATCGACGACGTGGAGCTGGCCCGGGCCTTGGCTGTGCAGCAGAGCTGCCGGTATCTCGATCCAGACCCGACCAAGGTGAGGCCCACCCTCTTCGCCGACATCCCCCGGGAGATCGTTCGCTCCTATCGCTTCGTGCCCCTCGGCAGAGACCACGGTTCCGTTAGCATCGCAGTGTGCGACTTCGAAGAACCGGACCTGATGGAGGTGCTCGCCTCCGTCACGGGCCTGGCCATCACCCGCTGCGTGACCACGGAGGAGAGACTGCTCGCCCTGAGGAAGCAGTACCTGTCCACACTGGAAGGTTTCGACTGCGACGCCGACCTGGCCAGTGCCTCCTCGAAGGACGGGAAGCAGGACAGTGTGGGCGGAGCCGCTTCGTCGAAGCCAGCCGGCGGAGGAGACCCGGTTCCACCGGCCCGGAAGACAGCGGCCGGCAAGGAAGCAGAGACGAGGTCGCCGACCTGGGTCCAGCAGAAGCAGAAAGCCCAGGAGAGAGGCACATCGGTCGAGAGCAAACCGGCCCGATCCGGCGGCGAGCGGCCAACGCTGCTGCCCTCCGTCAAGGCCCAGGAGACTCATGGCGGCATCTCGGAGCCCATCGAGGTCCCCGTTCCCTGCGCCATCGACAATGTCCTCTATCGCCTGATGCGGATCTCGATCCAGAAGCGCTACCTGAACGTTGCTCTCACCCCATCGGGGGAGACGGTGCAGGTCCTGGCCCATCGGGACGGCGGCCGGACAGAGCTACTGCGAACCGGCTCCCGCATGGCTGCCCGGCTCCGGCAGACCCTGGAGACCATGATGGGTCTCAGCGGCCGGCGCCATCAGCGTCCGATTCGCCGGAAGCTCAGATGGGTTCACGAACTGGGCACGGCCCTCTTCGAGGTCATCTTCGATCCCCCTGCGAGCCGGCGTCTGGACATCAACCTGCTCCAGATCAATGAGACGAGCTGGGGCTATGAGGATCTGGGCCTCACTCCAGACGCCCTTCGCCTGGTCAGGGAGTACGTCGCTGCCGACGCCGGTGTCGTGGCAATCGCGAGCCGGGTCCAGCACGCAGCCTACCGGTTCTGGGTCGCCACACTGGCCACCCACGCCGCCCGAGGACGCTCCGTCGTCTCCATCGAGCAGAGAGTAGGCCACGCTCTGGGCGGGATCACGAGCTACGGTCTCGACTCCTGTGCCGACGGAGGGGCAGAGCTCTTCTCCAGAGCCGCTGCGGGAGCCCTGAAGGAGGACCCCTGCGACGTGCTGGCCCTCAGAACCGACGAGGTTCCAGGAAACCTGCAAGACCTGCTCACGGCAGGACGAGGACGGGCAGCGACGGTTCTGAACCTGACGGCCGACTCCTCTCTCGGGGCCCTGAAGGCCCTGGAGCAGGTCACCCGGAACACCTTCAGTGACGGTCTGCTCGTCTCGGCCCACCGCCTGCCCAGGCTCTGCCCGTTCTGCCGGGAAGACTTCGCCATTCCCGCCTCCAAGCTGCCCCCGAGCCACCAGGACCTGCAGGACCGGACCGCCTATCGCTCCCGAGGGTGCGACAGCTGCCAGCACAGCGGGCAATTCGGACCGGTGCATTTCCATGAAGTTCTGCGGCTGGATCGAGCCCGGCTCGATCGGGTCGGCATCGACTTCTACGCCCGGTCCCTGAAGGACTATCTCCTGGAGAACGGCCTCCTCGTCCTGGCCCGTCCGGCAGCCCGAAAGGCCCTCCTGGACGGCATCATCGGCCTGGACGAGTACTTGTCCCTCGCGGCGCGACAGTAGACCTGTCCCGGGAGGAAAGTCTGGCTTCCTTCCGGACCATGCCTCGGGCCAATCGCTCTGAGCCGAGATCTGTCGCCTTGGCCGGACAGGTCCGCCACAGCAAGGACCCGGCACCTCACTCGAGGCGTCGGGTCCTTACTCTATCTCGAGGCTCAGTTCGTTGCCGGGGCCAGGGTGGCCAGCTTCGCCAGCAGCGCCGCCTCGTTGGCCCCCTCGACCATGTCGATCACGTCCTTGCCTCGGGTGATGACCACCGTCGGGTCCACGCCCTTCCATCCCAGGAACTTGGCCTGTTCCGGATCTGCGGCCGTGTCGATCTCCCAGAAGTTGACCCGGCTGCCATACTGCTCTCGTGCCCGCTGCCAGCCTGCAGCCTTGAACGCTGCTCCCGTGGGCGCCGTGGGGGTCGTGAGGAGACCGGCGCCGATCTTCTGGGCGTCCGTGGCGGAGCTGGTACCGCTGGAGTCGCTCCCGTCGAGAGTCACGGAGCCGTCAGGGCTGACGGTCACGGAAGTGGTGCTCGTCGACGTACCGAGACCGGCGATGGAGGTCGTGCTGGTCGTGGTCGGCGCGCCGGGCAATCCGGTGGTCGGCGCCCCCGGGAGTCCCGGGATGGGCGGCAGTCCTCCCGGCTGACCGGGCGCTCCGGTGCCGCAGCCGGAGATGAGGAAGGTGGCGGCCAAGGTGAGGACCATTCTGAGCGAGGCGTGATTCTTCATGGCTGGATCTCCATCGGGTTCGATGCCCCTGGACCAGCTGTCGGCAGCCCGGTCGGGACTTCGTCCAGCATACTCCATCAAGAAGAGTGCCAGCCATTCATGACGACTCCGTTAACCCTGTGGTAATCAGAGTTCTCGACCAACGAGGCCATGATTCGAACCGAGAGAACGGGGTAGAATCCCTTCCCCGGAGGGGCAGACCATCTTCCCCCCGGCAGGCCGTCGTAGCTCGCGTGGGTTTCCGCAATCTCCTTACGTTACCGTTCGGCCTGAGGAGCCTGCGTAGCAGGCATCTCGAAAGCCTGCCCTGAGCAACGCCGAGAGACCTCTGGGCACGGCCCTTCGACTCGCGGCTCCAAGAGCCGCAGCTCAGACGATATGGCCGCCCGCTCCATTCATCCCCTTCGGCGTAGCTCAGGACATGCTTCGACAGGCTCAGACGATATGGCCGCCCGCTCCATTCATCCCCTTCGGCGTAGCTCAGGACATGCTTCGACAGGCTCAGGA
>JAJFLN010000012.1 GCA_021772705.1 Candidatus Cloacimonadota bacterium
CCTCATCGAGCGCACCGGCGGCCTGAGCGGTCGCGAAGAGCGCCTTGGCATATCGGCGGGTGAGTCCAAGAGGGATCATACCGGCTTCACTCCGTGCTCGATGATGTCATCGATCAGGTCTCGATGAGCCTTGTCGTCAATGCTCTTCTCGATGAGCTTCTCGGCGGCCAGTATGGCCAGGTCGGCCACCTTGTCGCGCAACTCCATCAACGACTTCTTCTTCTCCAACGAGATCTCCTCGCGGCTTCGATCCATCAGTCGTTCGGCCTCGTTCTTGGCATTCTCCAGGAGCTCGTCCTTGGCGGAGAGGGCCTCCTTCATGGCCTGCTGGATTCGATCCCGCGTCTCGGTCTCGATACTGCCGATTCGCTGCTGATACTCGTCGCGCATCTTCTGCATCTCCAGAGAGTTGCGCTCGGCCTCATCCATCTTCTCCTTCACTCGGTGCTCGCGCTCGTCCAGGACCTGTCCGATGGGTCCGAAGAAGAACTTGGAGAGCAGGAAGAAGAGAAGCAGGAAGCCCGCGGCCTGGACAAACAGATGAGTCGGGTTGATTGCCAGATTCTCAAGCATGGTGAACCTCGCCCTTCAGGGGCAGGACGTGACTGGAATCAGTGACCGGAGCCGGCAGTTGCGGAACTCTGGATGCCCGCCTGTGCCTGGGCGGCGGCGACGACCTGATCCGGGGTGGGCAGCAATAGGTAAAGCATGAAGAACATCAGCAGTGCGTAGATGACCAGGGACTCGATGAGAGCCAGGCCGATGATCATGGCCATCTGGATCTTGCCAGCGGCCTCGGGCTGACGGGCGATGCCGTCAAGAGCGACCTGGGCGGCCTTTGCCTGGGCCTGGGCGGCAGAAAGGACACAAATTGGAAGTCCGAAACCAGCGGCGATGGCCAGTGCGATGAAGTAACCCATGATTGATTCCTCCTGGGGGTCAGATACTCGGGTATGTGAACAGTTCTCGGATTGTTAGCGTCTCGGGCCGCCGGCCGTTAGCCGGGGGACCCTTCGATTCAGTGGCCGGCGTGCTCGCCGTCACCGTGATCGTCGTGCTCGGTGGCCATGGTCAGATAGACCGTGGTGAGCATGGCGAAGACCAGGGCCTGGATGAAGCTGGCGAAGACCCCGAAACAGATCATTGGAAAGTGCACCGGGATCGGGATGAACAGGAAGATCGGAGACAGGCCGATGAGGGTGAAGATGACCTTCTCCTCCCCGAAAATGTTTCCAAAGAGCCGGATCGCCAATGACAAGGGCTTGGCGAACTCGCCAACGATATGGACAGGCAACATCAGGGGGCCCAGCCAGGCCGGCTCGCCGATGAAGTGGGCGAAGTACTTCTTCGCCCCTTGGGCCTTGATGCCGTGATATTGCACCATCAGGAAGGCCATGGCAGCCAGGGCCACGGTGGTGCTGAGAAACGCCGTCGGCGCCAGCATCCCGGGGATGAGGCCCGTCCAGTTCATGCAGAGAATGTAGATGAAGAACGTGCCCACCAGGGGGGTGAACTCCTTCCCCTTGGGACCCATGATGCTGACGACGAAATCGTTGAGGGCCTCGTAGATGAACTCCAACAAGTTCTGGAGCCCCTCCGGAGCCAGCCGGGTCCGGCTCGTACCGAGCCAGGAGATGCCGGTCAGGACAGCCATGATGAGCCAGCTGATGAAGATCCAGTCCGGCAGGCCAGTCAGGTGCATGAAGGGGTGAAGCCAGGTGCCTTCATGGTGGCCGCAGGGAAATCCCGCATGTCCGCCGCCGCCGCTGGCCTCCGCCAGCTTCCCGGCGAACAGCCAGACGCTCAGGGGAAGAAGCGACTTTCCTGCTTTCATGATTGAGGTTCTCCTTCCTTGGGAGCCGCCCTTGGCGGCGAGAGTCGATTCTGTCATCTCGAGGGTGGGGGAACTGACCGTGGCGGTGGAGTGCAACTGGGCCGCCACGCGGGCCAGCAAGAGGATATGGACCAGGAGGAACCCGCCGCCCAGAGCCGGGGCCGAAACCAGACCGCTGTTCAGTAACGGGTAGAGGCATAGAGCCAGAACTGGATACTTGATCATGACCAAGCCGAAGGCGAACCCGACACGAGAGTCCTCGAATCCCCCCCGCCTCAGCTTCTCGACCTGGCCTCGCTGCAACTCCAAGAGCACCAGCCCCAAGGCCACACCGCTGACGACGCCGAGATTGACCGCCTGGCTTCCCAGACCCATGAGAGCGAGAACGGCCAGGACCAGACCCCCGATGAGGGCGGCGCCCAGGCAGACCTCACGGTAAAGACGGGGAAGATCAGTCTCGAGGCCTGTCCCTCGGATCAGATCCTGTTCCGTCGCTGTCTCCCGTGTCACCACCGATCCTCCGAACCGTCTTGAATAGTTGCAGGAATCCTGCAGTCATACCAATGAGAACCCACACCGCGACCATGAAAGGGCTGGTCCCCAGCTGCCTGTCCAGCCACCAGCCAATGGCATATCCCACGAGCAGGGACGCTACCAGATTCGTCCCGACCATCGCGGCCATCCCACAGCCTCTAATCAGCCGGCTTCGTCGTGCCGGATCCTCCATGGAAAGTCGCACCTCCTGGTAGGGCCCGATCGATGGCCTGACGGCTGAAACACCGCTTCCAGACTAGGACCAGCGGCAATGAGGAACGCGATCTTACAATGGCGCAATCGGGAAGTCAACCCAGTTTGCTCCCCCCCGCGACGCGACGCGGCATGGGGGGAACATTCATGGCCTCCACCACCTTCGGGCCGCCCCCTTCCACAAGCTCAGGACAGGCTTCGACAGGCGACAAAGAAACAGCTTCGAGTGTGCCTGTGGCTCTGTTTTCAGCGTGCCTGTCCCGCAGGGGTTACACGGAAAGATCTCAGATGACACGGAGGCCTTCTTGGGGAAGAGTCCTTCAGTCCTGAACTACCGAATCATGACCGGATGACGGCTGCGCCAGTGCTCCGGGTCCGGCTACTTGATAGCGAAAACGATCCTGTAGACGTCGAAGATGTCTTCGATCCGGGTGCTCGCGAAACCGATGGATGCCAGGTTCTCTTCCCAGACTTCCCGGGTGTCGTATCGCTCCGTCAGCTCTCCCCGGCTCTCCAGAAGTGCCAGCTCGCCTCCGACCTTCAGGACCCGGCGCATCTCGGCCACGGCGGTCACCTTCTGTTCCTGCGAGAGGTGGACCAGCATGAAACCGGAGGTCACCACGTCGAAGGAGTTGTCCTGGAACGGAAGGATGGTGGCGTCTCCCCGGCAGAGCTCCAGGTGGTGGACCCTGCCGCTTCTCCGGGAGGATTTGGTGGCCTTCTTCCGGGTCTGGGCCAGCATCTTGGGATGGAGGTCAAAGCCGACAACCGGGTTGCCCTTGTCGGCCACCAGCAGCGACAGGATCCCCGTGCCGGTGCCCACATCGAGGACGTGATGGCTGTCCTTCACCGTGTTGTCCACCAGATAGTGAGCGCTGGCCACGTAGTCCTTGAAACTCGGCCAGACCAGGTCATAGAACGGCGCGAACAGGTTGTAGAGCTTGTTGATGTGCTCCGTGCTTCCCTGGTTCTTCCGGGTTCTGAGGAAGTCAGCCTTGAGGGCCATGGTGGAGCCGATCTTCTTCAGCTTCTTCGCCAGTCGCTTGACCGGCGGATGCTCATCATTGCTCAGATCTTGTTTCTTGGCGGCGTCCATCACGTCTTCAGCCTCGCTGCTTAGCAAGTTATCCGGCCTCGGGCCAGGTACGGCTTCACTCTGCCTCTCATCAAGCATTGCAGGTTCGCCCAGGATCATGGAAGATGAATTCCGGGCGAAGAGGATAACATGAGAGGAACCTATTTGCATCTCAGTCGTATTTACCTTGGGGACCCTCTTGGTTCCCGACCATTCAGCCTTGGAGAGGAGGTGAAACAATGAAACGTATCCTGACGTTGTCTCTCGTGGCCATCATGCTTGTCGCCACCGGCGGCGTCCTTGCCGCAGATCCTCCAAGCCGAGACGCTTTTCATCCTGACAAGTGGGCCGGAAAAGAGATCGAATTCAGCAAGGGCGCCGATAGGGTCGGTATTCCCGGACTGGTGGTGGAGGACTTCCTCGCCGTTCAGACCGCGCAGATCCGGCTGGAGATCGAGAAGTTCAAGCCCGTGGAACTCATCCGCGAGCCACCCCTCTCGACCTTCGCACGAGGACCCATACAGGTAGAGCCAGTCCACTATCCGTCAGTTCAATTCTCCGCGGTTCGCTGGTAAAGCCGCACCATCTTGCTCCGTCAACTCCAAGACCAGCCGGATCTCCCCCTTCTCTCTGTCAAACTCGGGGAGATATTGGATGTCCTCGATGCGAGGGAGCTGATAGACGTTGAAGAGGCCACCCAGGAGATCTGTCCTCTGAAGTGCCTGCCCTCTCGGGAGGTGCAGAGACTTCAGAACGGCATTCTTGAGGTGGCCTCTCGCTCCCCGGACTTCCAGCGTCCGGAGCTTGAATTCCTGTATGTCGATGGTGATCTTGCCCCCGTCGATACTCACGGAGTCCGAAGACATGGCCCCAGCGTAGAGGATGCCCTTGCGGGCCAGATAGACGCGGGGAATCCGGTTCACTTCGCCGAACAGCAGGTTGTAGTCCAGAACCTGCCCGGGGGCGATGGCAAGATCCGCCAGCAACTCCTCGGCGGTCATGAGATCGTTCCCGGTGAACTCGATGGACTCGATCACCGGATTCTCCCGGACGTTGTACACGATCCAGGTTCCTCGTGACGTTTGACGGAAGTCGATCCTCACACTCGATGCGCGGCCGATGGTCCGGATCCGGTCGACTCCCCGCTGCACCGCGACGTCGGTCAACTTCTGGCCCAGATCCTTCTCGAGCTGAAGGGACATGGCCGCCTCCCGAATCTCGGGGGAGCCATGGATCTCGTAGCCTGCAATCCGCTGCTCGGGAATGGAACCCGCAGCGGTTCCGACTGTGAATAAAACTGCCAAGAATGCTGTGCTGATGGTGCGAAGCATCCACCGACCTCCTGGGAGATTTCTCTCCAATCTGGTCCACCTATCGCGGCAGAGCCCGGGAGTATACCAAAGCTCTCGGCCAGTGACAACCCATCGTTTATAGCTCGACGACAGATTGTTTTGTCATGACCGCTCCAGATCGTGCGTAGCCGTCATCCCTTCATGGTTCGCGGAGGTACGTGGTCAGGATTGCTAGCCGTTCGCCCTACTATGGATGCGGGCATCCATAGTGGGACGAACGGGTAGAAGACTGTCCCAGCACAAGATCATGAGGAAACTCCTACGCCGGACTCCGGGCCAGTCACTTCCTTGCCGCTGCCAGAGACCGGGCCAGGTACCTGCCGGTGATGCTCTCCGGAGACGAGGCGATCTCCTCCGGCGTGCCGCAGGCCACCAGGTGACCCCCGGCATCTCCACCCTCCGGACCGAGGTCGATGACGTGGTCGGCGAACTGGATCACGTCCATCTGGTGCTCGATCACGATCACCGTATTCCCCTTGTCCACAAGCCGATCCAAGACACTGAGCAGCATCTTGACGTCGGCGAAGTGGAGGCCCGTGGTCGGTTCGTCCAGAATGTAGACGCTCCTTCCCGTGCCCTTGCGGCTCAACTCCAGGGCCAGCTTCACCCGCTGGGCTTCTCCCCCTGACAGGGTTGTCGCCGACTGACCCAGATGCATGTAGCCCAGACCGATCTCGCTCAGGGTCTCGATCCGTCTCCGGATCGGGGGGAAGTTCTCGAAGAGCTCCAGACCCTCCTCGACGGTCATCTCGAGCACATCATGGATGGAGTGACCCTTGTACTTGACCTCCAGGGTCTCCCGGCTGAAACGCTTGCCGCCACAGGCCTCGCAGGGGATCTCCACGTCGGGCAGGAAGTTCATCTCGATGGTCACGCTGCCATTTCCCTCACAGGCCTCACACCGCCCCCCGGGCCGGTTGAAGGAGAATCGGCTCGGGCCGAACCCCCGGGTCCGGGCATCCTTGGTCCCGGAGAAGACGTCCCGGATCAGACCCCACGTCCCGGTGTAGGTCACGGGATTGGAGCGCGGCGTCCGACCGATGGGCGACTGGTCGATGGTCACCAGGTTGCTGATCCTCTCCACTCCTCGAAGCGCCCGATGGGGACCGGGTATCTTCCTCGACCCCGTCAACTTCTGGGCCAGGGCCGGGGCCAGGGTCTCGGTCACCAGGGAGGACTTGCCCGAGCCGCTGACACCCGTGACGGCCGTCAAGGTACCCAGGGGGAACTGGACCGTGACGCCCTTGAGGTTGTTGAGCCGGGCCTCCAGCACCTCCAGGGCCTGTCCGGAACCGCGGCGGCGGCGACCCGGCACGCCGACGGACTCCTCTCCCGTCAGGTACCTGGCTGTGAGGGAGCCCTGAGCCAGAAACTGGTCCAGGGTGCCGGAGGCCACCACCGTGCCGCCGTGAACCCCGGCGCCGGGCCCGATGTCGACGATGTGGTCCGCCGACCGCAAGGTCGCCTCGTCGTGCTCCACGATGATCAGGGTGTTCCCCAGGTCCTTCAGCCGCTTCAGCGCCACCAGGAGCCTCTGGTTGTCCCTTTGATGGAGGCCGACGGAAGGCTCGTCCAGGACGTAGACCACTCCCGTGAGCTTCGACCCCACCTGAGTGGCCAGCCTGAGGCGCTGTGCTTCGCCGCCCGACAGGGTGTCCCCCCGCCGGGACAGGGTGAGGTAGGGAAGCCCCACGTCGAGCAGAAAGCCCAGCCTATCCCGGATCTCCTTGAGGACCAGGCCGGCGATCCGCCAGTCCCGCTGGGACAGATCGAGGTCGGCGAACCAGCTGTGGGCCTCCTGGATCGGCAGATCGCTCAGGTCCCGGATACTGCTTCCGTGGACCCGCACCGCCAGGGCCTCCGGCCTCAGTCGAGCTCCGCCACAGCCGTCGCAGGGGATCTCGTTCCGGTAGCGCGCCAGCAGCAACTGGTCGGCTCCCGTCGGTTTCTTGGCCAGCTTCTCCAGGTAGCCCAGGGCCCCCTCGAAAGCCCGTCTGACTCGGGCCCGGGATCGCTTCCGCCGGAGAGAAAACTCGAACTCCCCCTCCGCCCCGTTGAGGACCACGTCCTTCTGGGCCTCCGAGAGCTTTCGATAGGGGACGGTCCAGGGAACTCCTTCCTGTTCGCAAGCCATCTTCATGAGGTCCTGCATGGCGGTGTGCCTGTCGCCGGAGAAGGCCGCGACGGCTCCCTCTGCCAGAGAGAGCTCTTCATTGGGAACCACGAGACGGGAGTCGATGCGGGTCGCCACTCCCAGACCGCCGCAGTCGGGACAGGAACCGAAGGGGCTGTTGAAGCTGAACAACCTGGGGCTCAGCTCGGGATAGGAGATCCCGCAGTCCACACAGGCCGCATTCTGGGACAGGACCCGCCTCGATTCCGGGGAGTCGGGCTTGCTGCCCACCAGGATGTGGACCACACCCTCGCCGGCCCGGCAGCAGACCTCCAGCGTCTCGCTGAGACGACTCTCGGCTCCCTTCCGGATGGCGACCCTGTCCACGACGATCTCGATGTCGTGGGCTCGGGACTTGGCCAGCTTGATCGTGTCCCCCTCACGGCGGATCTTGCCGTCTATCCGGACCCGGCTGAATCCCTCCCTGAAGATCGACTCCAGCACGTCCCGGTGCTCCCCCTTCTTGCCCTGCACCACCGGCGCCGTCAGCGTCACCGTCTTTCCAGTCAGGGTCCCCATCAGATAGTCGACCATCTGATCGATCGTCTGAGGCCGGATCTCCTTGCCGCACTGGTAGCAGTGGGTCGAGCCGATCGAGGCGAACAGGAGGCGCAGGTAGTCCTGAACCTCCGTGATCGTCCCGACGGTGGACCTGGGATTCCGGCTCGCCGACTTCTGCTCGATCGAGATGGTGGGCGACAGGCCAACGATCTCGTCCACATCGGGCTTGGTCTTCTGACCCAGGAATTGCCGGGCGTAGGACGAGAGGGACTCCAGGTAGAGGCGCTGGCCCTCGGCGTAGAGGGTGTCGAATGCGAGGGAGGATTTTCCGGAGCCCGAAACCCCGCAGAACACCACGCAGGCCCCTCGAGGCAGGTCCAGGGAGACGTTCTTGAGATTGTGGACGCGAGCGCCCTTGACGGAGATGGTCGTTGTCATGAGAGGAGGAGAGTCTACATCCGAAGGCGCCCTGGCGTCAGCCGAATCTCTCCGTCCCGGCCGGCCTCCGGCACACGGGGGTTACGGTGGGCTCCCCGGGGGCGCTACCATGGGGTTGCGGGGTGACCGGAGAATCGTAGGTGCTGATGACGCAGTCAGAATCGATCCGACCCGGATCGGTCATCGAGTTCAAGGACAAGAAAGGAATCCTGCTTGCTGTCTGCCAGCGAGCAGAGGGTTCGAGCGTCCGGATTCTGACGGAGGCCGGCAAGGAGTTCAGCTATCCCGCCGAGAAAATTGCCAACGTTACCAGTCACCTGCTGGATCCCGGAAAATCGCCGCCAGAGTTGAAGAATCAACTCGAGACGATTCGCAATCGCGTCGCCGAAATGGTCGGCTCCATCGACCTCCAAGACCTCTGGGAGTTCTTCGCCGAAGCCACCGAAGACGGCGTGAGCCTGACAGAGATGAGCCAGACCTACTTCGGGGACGAAGAGAACACGGACCAGCGCAGCGCCATGCTCCGGGCACTCCACTACGACGCGCTCTACTTCAAGCGAAAGGGCGATCTGTACGTCCCCAAGAGCCAGGAGGCCGTACTCGAGACCCGGAGGCAGATCGAGGAGCAGGAACGAAAACTCCAGGAGAAGAACACCGCCGTCGCCTGGTTCAGGCGGGCCCGCATCGGACAGGCGGCCGAGAGGCCCGGAAGCCTAGACCGCCAGATCGAGCTCCTGAAAGGTGCCGCCATCTTCCGGGAAGAGGCCCCGCACTACAAGGAGGCCGCCGAGCTGCTCCGTGATCTGGGAGAGGAGGCCCCGGAAGGCGCCTTCGGGCTCCTGGTGGAGATCGGTGAATTCGACCGCGATGAGAACCTCCTCCTGATGCGTGAGCAGGTCCCCACTCGATTCTCATCCGCCGCGGTGGAGGAGGCGCGTGGCTTCGATGTCGACGCCCTGATTCAGGCCGCGGCCGAGAAGGGTCTGGGCCCCCTTCCTGTGCCGGGCCGCGACCGACAGCCCGATGGGTCTGCTCTTCGGGCTGATCTGAGATCTCTGGAGGCCTTCTCCATCGATGACGCCGACACCCGGGAGATCGACGATGCCATCAGCCTGGAGGTGATCCCCGAGGGATTCCGGCTCGGGGTCCACATCGCCGATGTGTCAGAGTTCGTGGCGCCCGATTCTCTCCTCGATGCCGAGGCTGTCCGGCGCGCCACGACGATCTATCTGCCCGATCAGATACTTCCCATGTTGCCGGAAGCCATCGCCCATGAAGCGGCCAGTCTTCGGGCCGGCGTGGACCGGCTCTCCCTCAGTCTCCTGGCAGAGTTCAACTCCGACCTGGAGCTGGTTCGTTACCTCTTCACTCCCGGAGTGATCCAGGTGCGGCATGGCCTGACCTACGAGGAGGCCGGGGCTCGATGTCAGGCTGGCGAGGAGCCCATGGGGACTCTGCTTGCACTCTGCCAGAAGCTGCGTGAGGCTCGGGTCCAGCGCGGCGCGAGGATCTTCGAGCGAGCAGAGCTCAAGGTCCGGGTCTCCCCCGACAGGTCCATCACCATCAAGCGCCGAGAGGGGGAGGGTCCGGGGGACATCGTTATCTCGGAGCTCATGATCTTCATGAACCAGCTGGCCGGGCAGTTCTGTGCCGACCTGGGTCTGCCAGCGGTCTACCGCGTTCAGCCCCCGCCCAACGAGGAAGTGTCGGCTGGCGCGGCGGGGCCGGTTTCGCGGCGGCTGCTCTCTCTGGTCAAGAAGATCCAGGTCACGACCTCGCCGGGGCCCCACTGGGGACTGGGCCTTCCGGCGTACGCTCAGATGACTTCTCCCATCCGGCGCTACCTGGATCTGGTCGTTCACCGGCAGATCAAGGCGGGAATCGGTTTCTCCGGAACGCCCTATGACGCCGCACGTCTCCTGGAGCTCATCGGGGCCACGGAAGCCGGGACCGACGCGGCGAACACGATTCAGCGCTGGTCGAACAAGTACTGGCTGCTGGAGTGCCTGTCCAACCGGGACGGCCAGACCCTGCCGGCAATGATCCAGGAGATCCGGGACGAGACCTATCTCGTACGGCTTCCGGAGTACCTGCTCGACATTCCCTTTTACGCACCGGCGGGCAAGAAGTATCAGCTTGGAGAGGAGCTGGAAGTCCGGATCAAGGCCATCGACTCCAGGAAGGGTATCCTGAAGGTGCAGGCCGCCCAGCGCAGATAGGGTCCCTTAGGTGGAAGAAATGTTTGAAAACGAGGGCTCCGCCCTCGAACTCCCGCCAGGGGCCATTGGCCCCTGGACCCCGATG
>JAJFLN010000111.1 GCA_021772705.1 Candidatus Cloacimonadota bacterium
GGCGGCCATATCGTCTGAGCCTGTCGAAGCATGTCCTGAGCTACGCCGAAGGGGATGAACGGAGCGGGCATCCATAGTGGGGCGAACGGAGGAGGGGGCCCCCTGGGCGACATGCACCCCCGATTCAGCAGTCAGGTTGCAAACACGGTCAGACTCGTGTAAATTGCGGTTCCCCTTTTACGGATCGCCCGCGTGTATATGGTGATCCAGCTTCGTCTGTCCAGAGGCCGACTTTTCGACCCGGTCCGAGATGGCCTGGCGGCCGGCCGGCGGGAGCGGGGGACCCCGGGCATGTTCCCGGGTTGATCAGGAGGTTCACGAGATGACCACGAAGCTCAGGGACAAGAGCCTGGCCCAGTTGAAAGAATACGCCGCCGAGCTCGACGTGATCGGAAGATCCCGAATGAGCAAGGATGAGCTGGTGACGGCGATCCTGGCCGCCCGGGCGCGAAACGCCGCCTGGGAAGAGCGGAGGGCAGCCGAAGGCTCCCGCCCGCTGTCGGCTCGAAGAGGGTCCACGGCCAAGCCCAGGAAGACATCCACCACCTCAGGAACGCCGGTACGAGGCAAAGCAGGGGGGGAGAAGTCCCCGGCCAGGAAGGCCCCGGCGGAGAAGCCCGCTCGAGAGACCTCGCCGAAGGCCAAGACTGCCTCGAAGGGCAAGGCCTCGGCTGGCAAGACCCCCGTGAAGCCGGCGCCGAAGAAGACTCAGGCCAAAGTGACGACGAAGAAGGCTGCTGCGGCGAAGACACCGGCCCGGAAGGTCGCCGCCGGGCCAGCCACGAAGAAGGTTGCCGCCGCGAAGGCGCCAGCGAAGAAGGCTGCTGCCGCGAAGGCTCCGGCGAAGAAGACACTGTCTCGAAAAACCACCACTCAGGCTCCTGCCAGGAAGGCTGCTGCTCAAAAGGCACCGGCGAAGAAGGCTCCTGCCAGGAAGGCACCCTTCAGGCAGAGTCCGGCCCGCAAGACGGCTCCGAAGAAGACCACGCCGGCCCGGAAGGTGGCGGTCAGGAAGGCTCCGCCGAAGAAGGCCTCTCCTACCGGAGGAGTCCGAGGAGGCACGGCGGCCTTGCTCCGAGGAGCCGTCAAGAAGCCGGAAGCCAAGCGCAAGGTGTTGAAGCGAGTTTACAAGCTGACTCCTGCAGCGCCGCCTCTGAACCTGAGGGCCGGTGAGCTCTTCGAGCTGGCCATGGCCGCCGCTGCCGATGAAGCCGCTGCTAGAGCTCAGGAGGTCGCCGTCGCGGCGGCTGCGCCGGTCGAACCGGTCCGGGCCTACCTGGAAGATCGCCTGGTCCTTCTGGCCCGGGATCCTCAGTGGCTCTATTGCTACTGGGAGCTGAGCGAGGCGACTCTCGAGGCGGTTCGCGGGAAGGCAGGCGGTGACTCCGCCGCCATGGCGCTGCGAGTGAAGGAAGTGGGTCGCCGGAATCACCGGGACATCGAACTGCCGGATCAGCCTGCGGGGAACTGGTACTTCGAGTCCCTCGGTGACGACGTGGAACACCAGGTCGAAATCGGATTCCGCAGCTCCGACGGCCGGTTCTTCCGGATGCTCCGCTCCAACGCCATGAGAACCCCTCGTCAGCCGGCGATTCCGGCTCCCGTCGAGGTGCCATCGACACGGGGCGATCCAGCGACCGCACCGGCACCCGCAGCTGCCGAGAGATCGATCGCCCCGCCGGTCATGACTGCTCCTGGCAGCCACCCGACCAGCATGGGCGCCCCTTTCGGTCCCGTTCCCGGGCCATCGGGAGCCGGAGTACCGGCCAGTCCCGCCGGTCTCCTGGGGCCGTCGAGTCCGGCAGGCCTCGCCCCGTTCCAGGCTGCCCCCCCCGCCGCGCCGGGCAAGGAGAAGGATCGGTCCTTCTGGATGGTTGTCGATGCCGAGCTGATCGTTTACGGAGCCACAGAGCCTGACGCCAGCGTGACTCTTCAGGGCATGCCGATTCGACTGCGGCCCGATGGTACGTTTTCCGCCCGGTTTGCGCTTCCCGATGGTCGGCAGGAGATTCCGGTCTCGGCGACATCGGCTGACGAGGTCGACACCTTCGTCATCACTCCCATAGTCGAGAGATGGACGACGGCGGAGAGCCGGGATTGAGGTCGTCGAGGAGAAGGGCGAAGTCGGCCGAGCAAGGTTACTTCGCCCTGATCCTCCACGCTCATCTACCCTTCGTTCGCCATCCAGAACACGAGCGATTCCTGGAGGAGATCTGGCTCTACGAGGCAATCACCGAGACCTACCTGCCTCTCTTGCAGGTCTCGGATCGCCTGGCCCGGGACAGGATTCCGCTCAGGCTTTCCCTGTCTCTGTCGCCTCCCCTTGCTTCCATGCTGGCGGACCCGATGCTCCAGGCACGCTTCGTCAAGCACATCGAGAGGCTGGTGGAGCTGGCGGAGCGAGAGGTCTTCCGTACCCGCTGGCTTCCGGACTTCCATGACACGGCCAGGCTCTACCTCGACAAGCTGACGGCGTGCCGTAACCTCTATGTCGAGACCTACGGCCGGGATCTGCTCGGGGCATTCGTCCACGCTGCCGAGGACGGACGAATCGATCTGATGACCTCCGGGGCAACTCACGGATTCTTGCCCCTTCTGGCGGTTCACCCCGCGTCGATCCGGGCCCAGATACAGGTGGCTGTTCAGACACATCGCCGGCTCCTGGGCGGAACTCCCGCCGGTATCTGGCTGCCCGAATGCGGCTATATCCCTGGGGTTGAAAAGGAGCTGTCCGCCGCCGGTCTCGGATACTTCCTGGTCGACACCCACGGTTTGCTGGAAGCCAGGCCGGCTCCTCGGTCCGGCGTCCACGAGCCGATCGAAGTGGCCTCTGGCGTGGCTGCATTCGGCCGGGATCTGGACTCCTCCCGGTCCGTCTGGAGTGCCACGGAGGGCTATCCGGGAGATCCGGAGTACCGGGATTTCTACCGGGATGTGGGATTCGATCTGGACCTGGACTACATCGGGCCCTACATCCACCCCGATGGCATCCGGATCGCAACGGGCATCAAGTACCACCGGATCACGGGAGCGACGGACGACAAGAAACCGTACCGGCCTGAGAAGGCCCGGGAGCGGGTGGAGCTCCACGCCGCGGACTTCGTCTCCTGCCGGGTCGCCCAGGTCGAGAGGTTGCGGCGGGATCACCCAGGCAAGCCTCTGATTGTCTCCCCTTATGACGCCGAGCTCTTCGGTCACTGGTGGTACGAGGGGCCACTCTTCATCGAGGCCGTGATGCGGAAGATGCACATGCTGCAGACCACGGTCAAGGCCGTCACCTTGTCAGAGTATCTGGCCGGGCACCGGGATCTTCAGAAATCGGAGCTCTCCTATTCCAGCTGGGGCAACGGGGGGTACGGACAGGTTTGGCTGAACGAAAGCAACGAGTGGATTTACCGGCACCTGCACAAGGCGGCGGACCGGATGATTCAGCAGGCCAATCGGTTTGCCAAGGGCGCCGGACTCCAGCAGGAGAGGATCTTGAACCAGATGGCCCGGGAACTCCTCCTGGCGCAGTCGAGCGACTGGGCTTTCATCATGACCAACGCCACCGCCGTGGAGTACGCCGTGAAACGGACCCACGATCACATCAGCCGATTCACCCGGCTTCATGAGAGTCTTGTCTCCGGCCAGCCTGTCGACGAGACGTACCTGGCCATGATCGAGTCCCGGGACAATCTGTTTCCCGACATCGATTTCCGGGTTTACGCCGACGAGGGGTGAACCGGAATCGGGAGAGGCAATCATTCCTCCCCGAGGTCTGGCCGGACGTGGTAAACTGACCGCCGTATCTGAAGAGGGCTCGGAAAAGCTGGGTCTTCAGTGAGACAGGGCGGAGGAAGACGTCTCTGATCGCAGTCAAGAACAAGCTGGTCATCTGCATCGTCCTCGTCCTGCTCCTCGGATTCATCAGCGCCGTGACGGGAGTCGGGTTCCTCGATTTCGGTCGCCAGCAAGCCGTGGTGGCCATCGTGTTGCTCAGCCTCGCGTCGACGAGCATCCTGGTCGGCATCTACCTGGAAGTGGTGGCGGCTCTGGACGCTGTAGGTGAGACACAGAAGGGCGGATCGATGAAGGAGTTCGGGACCGAGCTTCAGTACCTTGCCCACTATCTGGGGGACTACCGGGACCGGTACACCCGAGTGAGCGATCTGGCCCGGATGGGTCAGGAGTCAGTCGATGATGCCTCGAAGCAAGTCGATCAGTTCCGGACCGATCTGGGCGTTCTGGAGGACGAGCTGAAGCGAAAGCTCGACGGGGTCCCGAACGTCCTTTCCGAGCAGGACGGCATGCGGGGATTGACGAAGGACTTCAACAATCTATCGGTGCGTCACCGGGTGGCGACGGCCCAGCTGGCGGAGGGCCTGGAGACGGTGGAGCGGAACACTCTGGAGGCCACGAAGCTCTTCGACGAGGTACTGGAGCGGGCCCAGGCTTCGAGTCAGGCCGCCAGGGTGACAGCTGAAGGCATCGATCATATCCAGCGGGCCATGGGAACCATCACCCGGGTGATCGGCAGCCTCGGTGTCCGGCTGGAGAAGATCGGCAACATCCTCGAGGTGATCGGAAACATCGCCGAGCAGACCAACCTGCTGGCCTTGAATGCCGCCATCGAGGCATCCCGGGCCGGCAAGCACGGCACTGGATTCGCAGTCGTGGCTGATGAGGTGCGGAAACTCTCGGAATCGAGTCACCGGGCGGCCCTGGAGATCGGTATGCTGATCGATGGCATCCGGCAAGATGCCGAGGAGGCCATCCGGGCCACCCGGGAGGGAGTGCAGCGGGTGGAAGGCGGAATCCGGTTCGCCCTCGACTCGGGCAAGACGTCCCAGGAGATCATGGACATCATTGAGCAGGTAGAGAGTTACATCGACAGTGTGGGCCGCTCGACCCAGGTGCAGAAGACCTCCTCCCAGGAGCTGCTCCGGTTCGGCGACGAGATCAACGCCGTGTCGGACCGTCTTGGAAGCGCCACTGCCGAAGAGCTGAAGATGATGTCAAAGCTCCGGGACGAGCTGTCGGCAGTTAAGGACTCGATAGAGGAACTGAGACGAAGTACCGGTGTGCTGGACGACATCGGTTCCACTCTGGGCCGGGCTCGCGAGAAGCTGGCCTCGACCCAGGAACTGTAGCCAGGCCGAGCAGGAGCAGAGATGAAGGACGACACGACTCAAGGAAAGATCGGCCCCACCGCCGTGGTGGACGCGACGGCCGATGCGGGACCTCAGATGCGGGTGACGGTCCTGACCTTCTCCATCCTGCTGCTGATCGGAATCCTGCTGATCTTCACGGGCTATCAGGCAGCCCATTCCGAACGGGTCTTCTTCCGGGAAGTGGCCCTGAATGCCAATCAGGAGATCGCCACTCTGGTGGGCAGGCAGTTCGCCCAGACCTTCACGAACTCCACAGGAATTCTGGAGGACATCTCCCGGTTCCCGGCTGCCAGGAACCTGGATGAGAAGAGTCTGAAGGACCTGGTCAATGTCCTGCTCAAGCGCCACGATCTCTTCCGATCGATCTACATCCTGGACAAGGATGGCAAGGAGTGGTTCCAGCAGGTCAACATCGGGACCAACGAGTTCCGTCCCTTGCCGTCGCCTCTGTTCGAGAAGCTGAAGCGGCGGGAAGTCTCGAAGGTGCTGTCCGAGTTCTACAAATCGGAAGAGGCTCCGGCCATCACCTTCGCCTGCCCCATCCTGGATCGGAAGGACACCTTCCTGGGAATCCTGGGGGCGGAGTTGAACCTGAACTTCATCCAGGACATCCTGGGCAGCGTCCGTATAGGCCGCACCGGAGAGATCCTGCTTGTTGACCGCTCAGGGAGCGTCATCTTCAGTTCCCCCGGATTCCGTGGACTGGAAGACTTCAAGAACTTCAAGGTCAAGAAGGCCTTCCTGCAGCCCAAGGGCAGGGGTGAGTACAACGGCGCGAAGAATCGGCTGGCGGCTCATCAGATCATTCGCTCCCTGGCCTTGAAGCCCTTCGATCCCGGGTCGCTGATGCAGCCCTTCTTCAACCCCCTTACTCCAGGCACTATTCCGGACTGGATGGTGGTCGTCCAGCAGCACTCCGAGGAGGCGTACATGGTGGCGGATCGGATGAAGTACAACCTGATCATCCTGGTCATCGTGGGGGTCATCGGCCTCGTGGTCATCGCCAGGCTCTGGTCCGACAGCCTCTGACCGTCTCGGGAACGAAACGGAAGAGCAAGGAAGAGACAAGATGGAATGCAGGGTCCTCATCGTCGACGACGAACCGGCCATTCAGTACACCTGTCAGGAGGTATTCGAACGGCAGGGTTACACCGTGGAGACCACGGGAGATCCATTCGAGGCGCTCCAGAGGATTCCCGTCTTCTGCCCCCACATCGTCGTCCTCGACTACAGCATGCCCAAGATGAAGGGCCTGGAGCTGCTGGAGCGGATCAAGGAGAAGTGGTCCGAGATCGCCTGCATCATGATTACCGCCTTCGGGACGGAAGAGACGGCGGTCGAGGCGATGAAGAAGGGAGCCTACGACTACTTCAAGAAGCCCTTCGACAACGACGAGATCGTCATGGTCCTCAACCGGGCCCGAGAACGGTTCGACCTGGTGGAGGCGAATCGGGCGATCAAGCGGCAGCTCATCGACACCGTCGAGATCATCGGAGACAGCCCTCAGATCCAGGAACTCCAGCAGGTCATCGATCAGGTGGCCGCCACGGACGTCACCGTCCTCATCCAGGGTGAGAGCGGCACGGGCAAGGAGCTGGTTGCCAGCGCCATCCACAATCGCAGCAGCCGGGCCGGGCGTCCCTTCATCAAGCTCAACTGCGCCGCCCTTCCCGAGACCCTGATCGAGAGCGAGCTCTTCGGCTACGAGCAAGGGGCCTTCACGGGGGCCACGCAGCGGAAGAAGGGACGTTTCGAGCTGGCCGACCGGGGAACCATCTTCCTGGACGAGATCGGCGACATGACACCGAACACCCAGACCAAGGTGCTGCGAGTGCTCCAGGAGAGAGAGTTCGAACGCCTGGGGGGCGGCAAGGTCATCAACGTTGACGTTCGGGTCCTGGCGGCAACCCACCAGAAGCTGGACCGCAAGATCCTGGACGGCTCTTTCCGTGAAGACCTCTACTATCGCCTCAACGTACTCAACGTAACCCTGCCTGGCTTGCGAGATCGGCTCGATGATCTTCCCAGCCTGGCCAGTCACTTCCTGCGAGTTCACGCCGAGAGGTTCGGCAAGCCCGTTCCCGAATTGACGCCGGCCCTGCTGGAGAAGATGCGAGCCTACAAGTGGCCCGGGAACATCCGGGAGCTGGAGAATGGTATCGCCAGAGCCGTGGTCCTGGACAACCTGGATCTGATCATTCCCGGGGGCGGGGGCGGGGGCGGGGGCCATCAATCCCAACCCCTCGCCGCTGCATCCAGCTCCATTGCCGCCTCCTCCGAGGAATCTTCCGAGATGACCACCGTTGGCGATCGCCTGATGGACTTGCCCTACAAGGAAGCGAAGCGCCAGCTCCTGGATAGCTTCGAGAAGCGCTACTTCGAGCGGATGCTGGAGCGGTCGGGTGGGAACACGACCAAGGCCGCCCGCCTGGCCGGGATGCACCGAAAGAACTTCTGGCAGAAGTTGAAGCGCAACTCCCCGGAGGGGTCTGAAGAATCCCTGGGGGAGAGCTGAGAGCCGATCCAGTTGAGAACATGCCGACTCTCGAATACATCGTCTCCGGGACCGTTCAAGGTGTGGGCTATCGCTACTATGCCCTCCGGATGGCCGATCGTCTCGGTGTTCGCGGCTTCGTCCGGAACATGCCCACCGGTGAGGTACAGGTCGTGGCCACGGCGGATCAAGATACCCTGCGGCGGCTCGAAGAGCTGCTACTGGAGGGGCCGATGATGAGCCGAGTCACCGGTGTCCGCAGCTGCCAGCTCCCGGAAGAGGACTATGAGACCTTCGAGGTCCGTTACTGACATGATCTCTGAAACGATGATCCAGGCTGATTCTGGAGAACCTCACCACGGGATGGAACGTCAGATGACGAGGACTTCATGAAGTATCAGGCCCCCAGAGGCACCCACGACCAGATCCCCCCCGGCAGCGTCGCCTGGAAGCGGCTGCAGACCGTGGCGGATCGGGTGTTTCCTCTCTACGGAATGTTGCCCCTGGAGACTCCCGTCTTTGAGCACACCGATCTCTTCACCCGATCCCTCGGGGAGGAGACGGACATCGTCTCCAAGGAGATGTATACCTTCCAGGATCGGAAGGGACGCAGCCTGACCCTTCGGCCCGAAGGGACTGCCTCCGCCGTTCGTGCCTACCTGCAAGGCCGCCTCGGTGAGCAGGGCTTCGATCGGTTCTATTACTTCGGTCCCATGTTCCGCTACGAACGGCCTCAGGCAGGCAGGACGCGCCAGTTCTATCAGATCGGAGTGGAGCTCTTCGGCGATGCCGGGCCGTCGTCGGACGTGGAGGTCATCGAGAGCCTCCACCGGTTCTGCCACGAACTGGGTCTGCGAGGCCTGGTGGTGCAGCTCAACTCCGTCGGATGTCCCGAGTGCCGCGGCCGTTATGTGGCCACCCTGAAGTCCCAGCTGGCCGGGTGTACCGACGACCTGTGCGAACTCTGTCGTCACCGTCTGAACAGGAATCCTCTAAGGATTCTGGACTGCAAGAAGGCGGCGTGCCGGGAACGATATCAGTCTCTGCCCCTGTTGACGTCGCACCTCTGCGGCCCCTGTCAGGAGCACTTCCAGGGAGTTCAGGCCGGTCTCACCTCGATGGAGGTTCCCTTCCGGCTGGAGCCCTGGCTGGTGCGAGGTCTCGACTATTACACCCGAACCGCCTTCGAGGTAACCAGCGAACATCTGGGCGCCCAGGACGCCCTCGGCGGTGGGGGCCGGTACGATCTGCTGGTGGAGCAGTTCGGCGGCCCCCCGACTCCCGCCGTCGGCTTTGCCGCCGGTGTGGAACGGCTGCTGATGGTCCTGGAGAAGACTGCTCCCGAGCCCGCGTCACCCCACGAACGATCGGTGTACGCAGCGGCTCTGGGTGACAGGGCGGCCGCGGAGGTGATGGGTCTCTCCCGGCGTCTCCGGGATGCCGGAATACCCTGTCTCGTCGACACGGGCCCCGGCAGCTTGAAGAAGAAACTGAAGTTGTCCTCGAAGCTCGGTTGCCGCGCCACCCTCATCGTGGGCGACGACGAGGTCGAGGCCCGGCGAGTGCTGGTGAAAGACATGGGCACCGGAGAACAGGAGCTCATCGATCTCGAAGGCGTCGTCAACTGTCTGAAGGAGAAAGCGTAGAGATGCAAGACTTCCAGGTAAGGACACACTACTGCGGGGAACTGTCGCTCCATGACAAGGGTCATCGCGTCGTCCTCTACGGATGGCTGCACAAGATGAGAGACCTGGGAGGAATCGTCTTTGTCCACCTCAGGGACATCTCGGGCATCAGTCAGGTCGTCTTCGACAGCGCCGTCAACAAGGACCTCCACGACATCGGCGCCGCCCTCAGACACGAGTTCGTCGTCCGGATCGAGGGGACCGTCCGGGCCCGGCCTGAAGGCAACGACAACCCGCTGCTCACCACCGGTGAGGTGGAGGTCGTGGCCGACAAGGTGGAGGTGCTGAACAGCTGCGACACTCCCCCGTTCAGCATCAGCGAGGATGGCAAGATCAGCGAGAACCTGCGGTACCAATACCGGTATCTCGACCTGCGCCGGCCGGGACAGCAGGAGAAGATCCTCTTCCGCTCCCGGGTTCTGAGCGCTGTCCGGCGTTACCTGGACGAGCACCGTTTCCACGAACTCGAGACGCCGATCCTGACGAAGAGCACGCCTGAAGGCGCCCGGGACTACCTGGTCCCGAGCCGGGTCCACCCCGAGGGCTTCTACGCCCTGCCCCAGTCTCCCCAGCTCTTCAAGCAGATCTTCATGGTCAGCGGCTTCGACCGGTACTACCAGATCTGCCGCTGTTTCCGGGACGAGGATCTCCGGGCCGACCGGCAGCCCGAGTTCACTCAGCTCGACATCGAGATGTCCTTCACTCCTCCCCGGGAGCTCTTCAAGATCATCAACGGCCTGATGGCCTATCTGGCAGAGACGGTGGTTCCCCTGATGACGGTCCCGGAAGTGATCCCCGAGATGACCTATCAGGACGCCATGGATCGGTTCGGTTCCGACAAGCCGGACCTCCGGTTCGAGATGGAGATCCGCGATGTCTCGGACATTGTCGACAGCAGCGACTACGGCATCTTTCGCAACGCGGTTGCCGATGGCGGCCACGTCAAGGTTCTGACCGTGCCGGGAGGCGGTTCGTTCTCCAGAAAGGTGATCGACGATCTGGTGGAGCGGGCCAAGCAGATCGGCGCCGGCGGCATGGGCTGGGCACGCAAGGACGAGACCAAGTACCAGTCCCCGCTGCTCAAGTTCCTGGGAGACTCCCTGATGGACAAGGTCTTCGAGCGGGCCGGAGCCGGCGTGGGCGACCTGGTCCTGTTCGTGGCCGACAAGTGGAAGATCTCCCTGAACGTCCTGGGTACCTTGAGGCTCGAGCTGGCCGACAAGCTGAAGCTGATCCCGGAAGGCAAGTTCGAGTTCCTCTGGGTGACCGACTTCCCCTGGCTCGATTGGAACGAAGAGGAGAAGCGTCCGGCGGCGATGCATCATCCCTTCACCAAGCCCCATCTGGACGAGCTGGAGAAGTATCGGGACGAGCCTCTCAAGATCCGCTCCCAGGCCTATGACCTGGTCCTGAACGGGACCGAGCTCGGAGGCGGCAGCGTCCGGATTCACCAGCCGGAGCTGCAGAAGCAGATGTTCGACTATCTTCACATCCCGGAGGAGGAAGCCCAGGAGAAGTTCGGATTCCTCATCGACGCTCTCCGATTCGGCGCCCCTCCCCACGGCGGTATCGCCCTGGGAGTGGACCGTCTGGTGATGCTCTTCCTGGGAGAGGATTCGATCCGGGACGTCATCGCCTTCCCGAAGACCCAGAAGGCCACCTGCCCCATGACCAATGCTCCGGGCAAGGTGAGCGACAGACAGCTGAGAGAGGTGGGTCTGACATTCCGCAAGTAGTCCCGCAAATCTGGCCAGCCAGGGCGACATGAGAGTAATGAAGACCGGGGCAATAGACCGAAGGTCAGATCGTGAGGGACTCCGGACCACGGGGCTCCCTCTCCTGCACCTGTACGGACATGCTCGTCTTTCTCGAAACATCGCCCCTACTGGCCTGGTCTCATATCGTGACCGGAGGCCCGTTCCATGAGCGATCGCAAGGAAGAGCAGACCACACCGAGGCAGAAAGGCAAGCAGATCGCCGGCAAGGTGAAAGAGCTTCACGAGAGGCTCGCGAAAGAGCCGATGCCGGAGATTCTGAACCGTCCAGAGTTGCAGAACCGTTCCATGGCAGTCCTGATCGATCTCGTGGCTGCAGTTCTGTTCTTCTTCTGCTTCGCCATCATTGGCAACGTGCTGGCAGGCAGCACGACGGCAAAGTTGATCCAGGGGTCCGCAGCCTTGGTGGGAGCGCTGTTCCTGTTGTTGAAGGACTGTGCCGGTGGACGGAGTCCGGGCAAGAGGCTCGTGGGACTGAAGGTCATTCGTTCCGAGGGGGTCGGGGCCATCGATCCCGTGACCTCCGCCGTACGGAACTGGCCTCTGGCATCGATATTCCTGGGGCCGATCATTGCCTCGTTCCTGGGGTTCTTGCCCTTCAGCGGAGTGATCGCCGGTTTGACGACCATCGGTGGAGTCGGGATACTTGTGTACGAGACCTACCGCGTCCTGATGGATCGGGAAGCGGGCGAGCGTCTCGGCGACACGATGGCGAAGACACGCGTCGTCGAGGAGTGAGCTGATATGGCCGGTCAACGCGGCATCTTTGCTCGCGGGACCGGCCTGGCGCCGCTCCTTGCGAGAGTCACCGTACTGTTTGGAATGACCGCGGTCGCTTTCGCCGCGCCGGTTCCCATGCCTCTGGAGACAAGCCTCCGGAAGGCCCTGGAGCGCAACCCGTCAATCCGGGCGGCCAGCAAGCGGTGGAAGGCCGCTCTGCGGCTGGAGGACCAGGCCGGATCGGCTCGAGGACCCTCCGTCGTTCTCCGGGACACCTATGACAAGACCACCCGGCAGTTCAACCAGCTCTTCTTCATCCCTGACATCAATCACGTCGCCAACGCCGAGCTGACCCAGTCTCTCTACAACGGTGGACAGCTGAGCGCTGCCGAGGAGAAGGCGCGCCACGACGCCGAGCAGGCCCGGTGGCTGTACGTCGAGACGCGGCGGAGCGTCGTTGAGCAGGTCGTACGCGCCTATCTGGACTGGCTGCAGCAGGAAGAGCTCAACGGCTTCTACCGCAAGGCCATCGAGCGGGATCAGAAGCTCGTGTCCGAAATCGCGGTCCGGGTCGAGGCCGGCAAAGCCCTCGAGGCCGAGAGGCTCCAGGCCCGGATTCGTGTCCTTGACGATCAGCGCAATCTCCTGGAGGGCACGAATCTGGCCTCCCTGGCCCGATCGAAGTTGCTGGTCCTGATGGACATGCCGACTGACTCGAAGATCCTGTTCTCCAGAGACGTCTCCTTCTTGAAGACCCTGCCCGGACTCCAGGCTCCCGGGGCGGGGCAGAACGCATCCATCGAGGCGAGCCGGGCCGCCGCCAGCGCAGCTGAGGCACAGCTCGAGCAAGCCGAGGGCGCCAGCCTGCCCACGGTCAACCTGGCGATTCGAGGGACCCACTTCTTTGAGGGGCTCCAGTTCTCGTCGGCGGACCCGGACTTCGTCAACACCGTGATCGTCTTCGAGTATCCCCTCTTCGACAGCGGGTCACGGGATGATCAGGAAGAGGCAGCCCGGGAGAGCCTGGCCGCATCAGAGGCGGAGCTAAGGAACCAGGAGCTTCAGATCGAACTGGAACGTAAGCAGGCCGAGCTGGATCTGACCGTGGCCACCCGGCGAATCGATATCGCCCGGCAGAAGCAGGACGCCGCCAATGAGACCCTGCGTGTGGCCAAGGAGAGGTACGACGCCGGTACGGTCCTGCTGTCGGAGGTGCTGGAGGAAGTAGCCAACACCGAGCTGGCTGCAACGGAGGGAATCACGGCTCGCTTCGATGCCTATCGGGCAAAGCTGACGCTGCTTCGCCTCCAGGGGCTTCTTGCCGACACGGGCCTGATGGGCTTCGCCGAGGTCGGTGCCGAAGCCGCCGTGGACGGAAAGGTCCCGGAGGACGTGACTGAAGACGAGCCGGTGGAACCCTCGCGCAAGCAGGCCCTGGGCCGGGCGGCCTCCGTGGCAGCCAGTACCCTTCGAGGCCGCGTCCCGCGTCCCAGATAGTTTCCGTCTGGAAACTCCCAATCCGTTCGGCCCGAGTCACTCACCGACTGCTGGCCGTCGTCCCAATGTGGATGAAACGGCAAGTTACACAGAGAACACAGTGTTCACAAAGGTCACAGAGATCCTTTTTGACCCCAAGTCCTCTGTGTTCCCAGTGAACTCGGTGAACTCAGTGATCCTCCAAGGTGGCTGCCCCCTGCGGGACAGGCAGGCAATGAATCGGTAGCTCTTTCTTTGTAGC
Source organism: Candidatus Cloacimonadota bacterium (assembly GCA_021772705.1). Lineage (GTDB taxonomy): Bacteria > Muiribacteriota > UBA6191 > JACPRK01 > JACPRK01 > OFTM100. Next base: position 13,566 of record JAJFLN010000111.1, read on the forward strand.
TTGTCGAGGGGCCTCTGCCGCTCCAACACTGGCCCTCGACAGATGGCTCAGACGATATGGCCGCCCGCTCCATTCATCCCCTTCGGCGTAGCTCAGGACATGCTTCGACAGGCTCAGACGATATGGCCGCCCGCTCCATTCATCCCCTTCGGCGTAGCTCAGGACATGCTTCGACAGGCTCAGAC
>JAJFLN010000112.1 GCA_021772705.1 Candidatus Cloacimonadota bacterium
CCTGGACCCCGATTGAACAGGTCAAGCTCTCGTATGTCATTCAAGTGCTCATCAGCACTCTCAGTCGCACCAGTCCCATTGGGGGTTTGGGGGAGCTGGCTCCCCCAACGGGGTGTGGGGCTGAGCCCCACTACAACAAAATTCGTCTTATCTCACCGGCATTGACCCTAAGGGGCCATCTCCGAGAGCTTCTGCCGGGCCGTCACGTTCTCGGGATCCAGGATCTGGATGTTCAGCAAGATGTTCCTGGCTGAATCGGGACGCTCCCGGTCGATCTCAATCAATGCAAGCTCGGTCAGATAGGGAACATCGGTTGGATAGAGCACGAGCATGGCGTTGACGACGAAGGCTGCCTGCTCCAGCTTATTCTGGGGCCGGAGAGCTTGTGCGAGACGCAGGTTTCCGTAGTAGCTCGCGGCATCGATCTGCAGGATCTGCCGGGCCAGCACCTCAGTCTCCTCGAATCGCTGCTGGGCCATCATGGGCAGCAGACAGCCGAGCTTGGCCTCGATGGACTGGGGCGCGATCTGGATGGCCCTTTGGTAGTGCAGCTCGGAGTTGGCGAAGTTCCCCTTCATGTAATACAGCCAGCCCAGACGAAGGTTGATCGTGTAGCCCCTGGGATAAGCCTTTCGGATGGGCAGAAGGACCTTGATGGCGTCAGCGTAATTCTGGGTCTTCTCGTATCGATAGGAGCTGCTGTAGCCCCGTCGAATGTCCCTGTCGCTGAAGTCTGCCTGGGCCGTCGCCGTTGACAGCAGGAGGCCCGCGGTCAGGAGGAGAAAGAGCGCGAGCCTGAGAACGGCAGCACCCCGGAGGCGTCTATCTTCACGGGGCTCGGTGTCAGAACGAATGCCCGAGACTGACTGAGAATCCGTCGACGTTGGAATCTGCGGTCTGGGCGATATCATTGAAGAGTTCTCGAGTGTACTTGAAGCGGATTGACGTTGCGTCTTCCAGGGCGATCTTGATGTCAGCACCATAGCCGCCAGTATGCCGCTCAGCGAGATTGTAAACCGTGAAGCCCCCATCGCGCACGGCAAAAGCCTGCGTTCCGGACCATCCGTATGCCGAGAAGGTCCAGGGCTGCCAGTAGAAGGTGAGCCGCTGCTCGACGGAGCGGAAGTCCTGCCTGCCGAGACCGATGTCGTCGTCGAGATGAACCCAGTAGCCAGTCAGGTCAGTCCGGAAGGTGAAGTCCTTCTCCTCCGTGACGGTGTATCCGATGTGAGGTGTGAACTGGAGGGCGGAGATCTCCGGTACGGCGTCGGCATATTTGGAGTAGTAGATGTCGGCTCCCACGTCCCACTTGTTCAGCTCGTAGTAGTGGGCGCCCACGATACCGGTCCACCCATCGCTGGCGAAGACGCCGTCGGCGCTGACGATGTGTCCGCCGAACCGGAACTTCCAGTTCGGGACCGAGAAGTTGCTGTACACCGTCGTGTAGTCTCGCTGGGTGTACTTCCCTCCGCCGACCAGGTCGATTGTCAGTTCGTCATAGGACACCTCGACCAGGTCTTCCAGGCCGAAACCGAAGTAGCCATAAATCCCGTAGAACGCGGCGTTGTCCTTGGCGATGGAGTTGTCATAGTCAAGGGATCCTGCATAGGCGATGGCGTCTACCCGGGTCTCCTCCGCTTCGACGGGGGTGGCCATGAACAGGGTCAGAACCAGCAGGAACAGTAGCTCAGGCTTCTTCAATTTCAATTCTCCTCAACTCCAGTTCTTCGCTCCAGATTCGGTACATTCCAGGCTTGTCGCCCAGGGTCACCTCGATTTTCTCATCCAGGTCCAGGAACGCCGACTCCACCTGGGTCTCAAATTTGTTCTTCGACAGGAAACGGGAATGGGTACGGACTTCGGCGAAGGGAGGATGGAAGGACCCGAGGAATCGGGCCGCCTCACAACGGACGCCTGAAGAGGCGACACCGGCGGGCACGAAGTCATGCCAGGCCAGTCCATCCCGGTGTACGAGCGGTATCCGGGACATGGCCTTGAAGATCAACTGCAGCCTGTCGTCGTTGCCCTCGAGGCTCTGGAAGTAGAACGTTCCTTCGTGCTTCCCGAAGAAGAGCTTCCCGTCATCGGAATCGAGATAGTAACTGCCGGCAGGCGACATCCGGACCGTCAGGCGCAGGAACTCGGCATTCTTCCCATGTCTCTTCACCTGGAAGTCGAACTGCTGATCGAGGATGAAGCAGGTCAGCCGGTCGAGGTGGCGATCGATGCTGAGGGGTTCGATCCGATCGTTCTCCTCCGGCGTGGCGTTGGCGTGATGGTGCTCGCCATCAGTGTAGCTGGCAAAGCTGAAGGGCAGGGTCCGGGCCCCCAGTCTCTCCTCTGCTTGGACCTGAACGTGAATGTGCGGTTGCGGCGAATGGCCCGAGTTGCCGCAAAGGCCGAGGAAGGTGCCTCGCTCCACCCAGTCGCCTTGCTTGACGGCGACGGAATTCTGCGCCAGATGCGACAGCTCGACGTGGAAACCTCTGGGATCATGGATGACGATGGCGTTGCCCCAGTTGTTGATCCTGTCCACGTCACCCACATTGTTGTCCGGCAAGTCGCTCACGATGTTGATGATCCTGCCCCGTACCGGTGAGAGCACGGGCTTGCGATAGGCGTGGTAGTCCTTCAACTCCGTTCCGGCTCCTCGGAAGGTCTCTCCATCGGTGCCGGTGATCACGAAGTCATAGGCATACTTCCAGTTTCCCTTGTGCGTCCATCTCCCGTTGAAGCCCTGCCAGACTGTCCACTTGCCGGCGAAAGGAAGGGCGAGAATCCTGTCACTTCCGGTGTATCGGGCTTTCATGGAGAGGTGCTGATCGAGGGTTTCCTCAGGGGTCTTCTTTATGTATCGGGCGATCAGGGGGCTTCCCAGCAGTCCCAGGACATAAATCATCGTCAACGAGATCATGTTGAAGGGCAGAGTGAAGGCGGGAATACCGTAGCTGGACCAGAAAACCATGGTGGCATCGAGAAGGATCGTGGAGATGACGACGGCGATGACCGCAAGGCCGTAACTTCTGGGGGAAGGAATGAGGAAGACCCCTCCCAGTGCCATGGCGATGAGGATGAAGTTGAAGCTGTTGATATCGGCGAAGGCCTGGACGCTGGACCCGAGCAGAAGCCCTCGTATCAGCGTCCCGGTTCCGTATCCGATAACAGCCAGAAGGGTCAGTATCCGGGACCGGCAGAAGATGAGCAAGAGGAGCAGGAGGCCCGTCACGGAGTCCGGCGAGAAGAGGATCGCCCCAAGAGACTTCAAGAATCCCGATAGCCAGCCGGGCAGGTCGAAAGGCATGGGAAGTGGCTGCTCCCGAGAACCGACGACGAAGAGGTTCGAGTACCGAAGCGATGCTAGATAGCTCAGGGAACTGACCAGGACGAAGGGGACGCTGAGTATCGGGAGTCCCAGATAGGTGGAGAACAGGTTGGCCAGGCTGATGGTGACCACCAAGGTCAGGACGCCAGCGCTGCAGACTAGAAAGGCCGTCAAGGGAGAGAACTGGAACAGACTGCCGAGAGCAAGACCGACCAGAAGCGGGTTGTAGGTGTAGTAACCGGTGCTCAGGAACTCCTTCTCCAGGTTGATGAGCCTGGCGAAGGCGTAGGCGGCGACGACGGCCAGCATGCCAGCAGCGGCCATGCCGGGCCGCAGGAGCAGCAGGGCGAACATCACCGCTCCCAGGGGTAAACCCTGCAGGAACAGCAACTCGGAGTAGCTGTTCAGGATGGCGAAGAAGTGGGCTTTCACGGTGAAACCGAGAGGCTGAAAGGCCGGGACCCGATGGACTTCATCCGGTCCGGGACGCTGTCGGCCGGGACTTCGGGTAGACACGCAGCCGATCGGGCAGACGTTCCCTCCGGGCGACATCTGTCAGGTCCTCCGCTTCTCGGATGACCTCTACCCTCCCATCTTCGCCAACGAGGACGACGTTGGGCCGATACTCGATGAACTGGAGCCACTGGGTGTTGTTGTAGGCGCCGACGGGAGTGAAGATCAGCCGGGTTCCGCGAGACAGGGGAGGCAGTAGGGTTCCCTCGTCGATGGCGTCAATGTTCATACACATGGGGCCGTAGACCACTGATGTCTCGTTTGGACCCGAGGCGGGACGATCGAGGGCCACGTCGAACTTGTACCAGAATGACGTAAACAGCAGGTTGATACCGGCGTCGGCGACGTAGGCTCGGGTCCCGTCCGGAAGCCGTTTCGATGCCCAGATGGTGGTGATCAGCGAACCGGCGTCATCGATCAGGGCCCGTCCGGACTCGAGAATCAGCTTCGGGAAGTGATTCGGCTTCAGGTTCTTCCAGAGGGCCTCGCAGATCTCCTCGGCATACTCATCGAGGGATGGGATTCCCACATCGGGAGACAGGTAGGTGCCCTTGAGGCGGATCTTTGACGGAAACCCGCCCCCGAGATCGAGATACTCGATCTCGAATCCGAACTCCTCTTCCACCCGGTAGGCGAACTGGATCATCTTCTCCACTTCCCGGGCGTAGGCCTTCGGCTCGAGAATGAATGTCCCGATGTGGCAGTGGAGCCCGCCGAGAGCGAGCTTGCCGCCCTTGGCCATGCGCTTGACCGCATCCATGGCCTGTCCCGACTCCAGGTTCATTCCGAAGCGGGACCACTGGGGGTAGATCCCGGTGTTCATGTTGAGCCGCATGCCGACGGTGAGCTTCTTGCCCAGCTTGTCGGCGACCTTCTCGAGGTCGTAGATCTCGTCGAAGTGATCCAGATTGACGGTCACTCCATCAGCCAGCACCGTCTCGAGGGTCTCCATCGGCTTATGGGGGCCGTTGAGGATGATCTGATCTCCAGGGATGCCCAAGTCCTTGGCCTTCTCGTACTCCATCTGTGAGACGAGCTCGGCCATGGCTCCTTCCTGATGGAAGATCGCGCAGATGGCCTTCAGATAATTGGTCTTGTAAGACCAACCGAATGCCACGTTGGGGTAACGGGTGGAGAAGGAGGAGTAGGTCTCCCGATACTTTTCGCGCAAGGTCTTCTCGGAGAAGACGAACAGTGGGGAGCCAAACTCCTTGACCAGGTCGTCGACGGCCACGCCATCGATGTGGGTTGTGACTTTGCGGGCATAGAGAGGGCTTTGGCCAAACTTGTTCATCATGCCGCTCTCAAGTTTCCGTATCAGAGGGCGGATGTATTCTCGCTTCACTTCAACTCTCCCCTCGGGTGACGATCTTCTGGAAGACCGTCAGGTCTGTTACCAGCTCGTAGGTGTAGCGGACGAAGAGCTTGCCGGCTTCGTAGTCAGCTGCAATGTCCACCGGATCCCCCATCGCTTTTCTTACCAGGTTCGCAGCCAGGTTATGTCCCACACCGGTGGAGAAGTACGACCAGGCCGGGAATCGGGGGTTGATCTCGATCAAATAGATCTGACCCTTGCTGCCGATGATGCACTCGAGCTCGAAGGGGCCTCGCCACTGGGTGTGAGTCATCAGGTCCTGCGTGGCCTTCAACATCCCATCGTGGCGCACGGTCATGCCGGTCCAGATCTTGCCCTGGGAGGTGATCCAGCTCTTCTTGATGCCCACCAGTCCCAGGTGACCGCCTTCACCGTCTCCGACACCCACCACGTTCAGCTCCTCGCCGGTTACCACTTCCTGAATGATCACCGGGTAACCCCACTCGTTGGCCAACTCCTGGAAGTGAGCTATCGCCTCCTGCCGAGTGTAGGCTCGCTTCGCCTTGTAGAAAGTGCCCTTCACCATCACTGGAAGTTGCAGTTCCTCCAGGCAGGGGATCAACCGGTCCGGTGAAGAGACGACCCGGGTCTCCGGCACGTCGACCTCGATGGCCTTCGCCAGATCCGGCAGATTGTCCTTGCCACGAAGCTGGAACTGCTTCCGTGTCGGCAGGAAGCTCTTGATCCCGGCTTTCTCGAGATCCCTGGCATACTTGATGTAGACAGGCAGCTCTGAATCGAGGTTGGGAATCACCACGTCCAGGCCAAAGTTCTGTTTGATGTAGAGGAGCCGCTCCACCAGCGCTTCGCCTCCCCCTGATGGGTAGGGCATGATAAACGACCGATCGATGATCCAGTCCATGTAGATGCCCGGTTCCATGGCATCGTAGGCGAGACCGAGCACCTCGATGTCGAGACCCTCGGCCTCCTTCAGGCTCCGGGCAACTCCGGCACCAGGACCAGGATTGTCGACGGCATTGATTCCCGAGACAGCGACCGTTAGCTTGGCTGCGGCCATCCTCAAATCACCCCGTAGGATCGCAGGCGCTCACAGAAGTCGCCCAGGTCGCGTTCAGCTTCCTCGGGTCCGATGTCATAGGTCTCCACCAGGCCATTGATGATCTCAGCCGCCGGCACCTCAGCCGTGAGCCCCTTCAGAATGAACTGACCTGTCTCGTTGACAACGAAGCTGTCGCCGGTGGAGGGATCAAAGGCGAAACCCTCATCGTTCAGCGCCAGTGACGAAAGCTTGGACATCCAACCATCTCCTCTCCCGAATGGCAGGTCCCGTGGGAGACTGCGGACATCTGCCTGGGCTGCCCGAAAGGGCCGTTGCGACTCAGGGGTCGTTGAGAGGGTACCGTGCCAGCCTCACAGGGGGATTGCAACAACCGATTGAACCCTACCGTTGATCCGGCGTCATTCGGAGGTAGACTATCTCTTGTGACACCAGTCTCCCTGGTGCGACATGGATGAAGGTTCGAAGAGGGCGTCATGGAATTGACCGAGAAAACCCCGCGAAGCTGGAGAACCTGGTTGCCGGCAGCCAAGTTTCTCCTGTGGGTGACACTTGTCCTGTCCATTGCTGTGACAGGATTGATCAGGGTCGGAACGGGAGAGATGCCGGACCCGGTGTCGATTCGCCGGCAGATCGACGGTCTGGGTAGTTGGGCGCCCCTGCTGTTCGCCGGGATGCTGACGTTTCGGCCATTCCTGTTTCTTCCCAGTTCGATCGTGATGATGGGGGCCGGTCTTGCCTTCGGTCCCGGACTCGGAGCGCTGGTGACCACCTTCGGCCTGATGCTGGGAGCCTTCACGACCTATCTACTGACCCGGTTTCTGGGCTACGAATTCGTTCATCAGAGAGGGGGCCGGAGGCTGGAGAAGCTCTCTCAGGACATGGGGCCCGGGTTCGTCCTGATCATGAACATGATTCCGATCATGCCCCTCACCCTGCCGAATTACCTGGCAGGTCTGGCAGGTGTGCCCCCCCTTCAATTCATGGCAGCGACGTTTCTGGGGCTTCTGCCCAGAGTCTTCGCATGGACGACGATGGGGAACATGCTAGTGGAGCGAAACTGGTTCGTCATCCTGCCCGCTTCGCTGCTTCTCCTGATACTCATGGCGATCCCTCTGGCCTTCCCGTCGGTCAGGAGATACCTGCGGGAGCTGAAGAATGCAAGTCCAGAGCCAGTGGAAGAGTTGCCCTGATCCAGGATCTCAGGGCTTGGACTTCAAGGCTCGGCGGATCTCTTTCACAGCTTGCCGAGGATCCACTACACCGGTGGACACTTCCAGTCCCCGGCGCTGAAGTTGCATCAGGACCTGGACCCAGACCGGTGGCCGCAGCCCGGCCCGGATCAAGATGTCCGGGTCTCCGTAGACATCGGCTGGCCGGGCGGAAGCGACGAGGCGTCCTCGAGACATGATGAGGAGCCTGTCCACCAGGGAGGCGAGCATCTCCATGTCGTGACTGATGAGAATCACCGTCCGGCCCCCTTCCCGTTGTAGACCCTGGATGTGGTTCAACAGCTGAGTCCGGCCGGAGGAGTCGAGACCCGCCGTGGGCTCGTCGAAGATCAGCACATCAGGCTCCATGGCCAGTAGACTGGCGATGGCGACCCGGCGCTTTTCGCCGCCCGACATCTCGAATGGAGAGCGGGACAACGTCTCCTGCTCCGGCAGACCGACGGCCTGAAGCGCATCGCGGACTCTGCGATCAATCTCCTGAGGATCAAGCATCAACTGCTTGGGGCCGAAGGCGACTTCTTCGAATACGGTTCTCTCGAATATTTGGTCCTCGGGCTGCTGAAAGACCAGGCCGACGGAGGTGGAAGGATTGCCGGCATCGATTCCCTCGCCGTACTCGATCTCCCCAGAGCTGTAGTCGAGCAACCCGCAGAGAGTCTGAACGAGAGTGGACTTTCCGGACCCTGTGGAGCCGACGATCCCGAGCAGGTCCCCGGCCCCGATATCGATGTTGACACCTTCGATGGCGGCGGTCTCGAAGGGGGTCCCTTCCAGGTAGATGACCGAGATGCCTCGGGCTCGAACCATTGGCGCCGGCGGGGCCTGTTCCACACCGTTGGATGCGGTCATGATGAGGGTAGACCTGCCCGGTCCGCCACGGCGTCAGCGAGCAACCTGGGCCGAAGGTCGTCCAGATCACCCAGGAGGTTCGCCTGTTTCAACTCGTGGTACAGCTGGGCAAGGGGGGGCAGATCGAGGCCAAGGCGGTCGAGAAGCGACGGGTCCTGGAAGAACTCGGTGCGGGGCCCGTCGAAGACGATCCGGCCCCGGTCCATCGCGATGATCCGGTCGGCGCCCAGCAACTCTTCGAGCAGGTGTGTGATCTGGATGATCGTGATGCCTTGATTCACCTTCAGGTCTCGCGCGACCTGGAGCAGCTCCTCACGACCGGCGGGATCGAGCATGGCCGTGGCCTCGTCGAGGACCATGTGAGAGGGGCGCATTGCCAGGACTCCCGCCACGGCCAGGCGCTGTTTCTGTCCCCCGGAGAGAGTCATGGGAGAGCGGCGAGCCAGCTCGGAGAGCCCCGTGTGTGACAGGGCCCATTCCACCCGTTCCTGAATGGCTTCGGTCTCGAGCCCCATGTTTTCGGGGCCGAAGGCGACGTCGTCCTCGACGATGCTTCCCACGATCTGATTGTCCGGGTTCTGGAATACCATCCCTACCCTCTGTCGGATGAGGGCCAGATTCTCGGGCCGGGCCGTGTCCAAGCCGTCGACGACCACTCGTCCCTGGCTCGGCACGAGCAACCCGTTGGTGAGCTTCGCCAGGGTCGACTTGCAAGACCCGTTGGAACCGACGAGGCCGATGTGCTCACCATCGACGATCTCGAGATCGACGTGGGCCAGCAACCGAGGGCCGCCGGGGTAATTGAAATGAACGTCGGAGAACTCGATCACTGGTTTCGGGTCCTCCGGTCGAGGGAGGGAGGGGTACAGAGGCAAGGATACATCACAAACTTCATGAGCATTGAGCCCGCAGACCATATAGCATGGGGGGAGATGCCCGTGATACGGGTCACCCGAATTCAAGGATACTCGGGTGCCGGAAGAGTCCCACCCGGATCGGGTCCCGTCGGGTCATGAACAGAAACAGCGGGCCCCGGAGCAGGTAGTGATCCCCCCAATCGAATGCGAGCGAAGCTCCTCTTCAATATCGCGGAGGTCGTCCTCCACAGACCTTATGTGATGCTTGCCCTGGTGGCTAGCATCACCCTGGGTTGCATCGCCTACTCCTCGTCTCTCCCATACAGTTCGAGCCGGATCGACCTGATTCCTCCGGATCATCCCGCCAGAATTCAATTCCTGGAGGTGGTCAAGGAGTTCGGTCCCCAGAACTCGATTGTCGTCGTCGTCGAGGGAGGCGGCCAGGACCGGCGCCGCCAGTTCATCGAGACCTCCTCGGGCCGGCTCAAGTCGGACCCGGAGTTCCGGGGCACGATCCTGGATCGAATCGACCTGCAGCCCATGCGCAGTCGCGGTCCTTACTATCTGGAGCGGGATCAACTGACGACCATGTTTGCGGACATCCAGGAGAACGAGCCCTTCCTGGATGCATTGCCGGACTTGGGAATGGCCTTGCGGGCCATGAATCGCCGCCTCGAGGCTACGAGGAACCTGGGGTACAACGCCCTCGAGAAGATCATCCCCAATTGTGAAAAGATAGGACTGCTGTTCAAAAACATGAACCAGCAGCTCGGCGGCAAGACCCTGGATCGCAAGAGCTGGGAGAGCTTCCTGGGGGTCGGGCCCATCTCCGCCCTCGAGCTGTTTGACGAGGCAGGGTTCCTGGCCTCCAGGGACGGGTCCACCCATTTCGTCTTCCTGACGCCGGATCGGCAGAGTGAAGAGCTGGATTATCTGGTTCCCCTGGTGGCGCGAATCAGGGGCCACCTGTCAGCGGCCGAAAGTCCCGGTTCCCCGGTTCAGTGGAGTCTGACCGGGATTCCAATCTCTGTCCTCGACGAGTTCGAGAGCACCGAGAAGGATCTGCCTCGATCCACTGCTGCCGCTATTCTCGCGAACATCCTGATCTTGCTGATCGGACTTCGCCATCGTCCCCTTCTGGCTCTCATTGCCATGCTCAGCCTCGGCGCTGGCATCGCCTGGACCCGGGCATTCGCCAAGCTGACCGTGGGCTACCTGAACCTGGTCTCCTCGGTTTTCATCCTGTTCCTGCTTGGGATGGGCATCAACTACGGCATCTACTTCGCCACCCGGTTCGACGTTGAGAGGCGCAGGGGTCTGGACCTGCAGACCGTGATGAGAAAGGTCTTCCGCGAGCAGGGCAGAGGGATCTTGACTTCTGCTCTGGCCGGGAGCCTGGCATTCTTCACACTCTGTCTGTCCCCTTTCAAGGGTTTCCAAGAGCTGGGTCTGATAGCTGGAACGGGTCTGATTCTCTGCCTCGTGGCAGGGACCCTGCTCATGCCTCCCCTGATCTTGCTGATAGGCAAGCGGGTCGAGACGAGTTACCCCGTGGAGCGGCATATCTTCCGGCGAATCGTCAGGGCCGTCGAGAGCCATCCCTACCGGCTCGTTGCCCTGTTCACGGCTCTCACTCTCTACACGGCCAGCATCGGAGATCTCTTTCCCTTCGACTACGATCTGAATCGAATGCTGCCTCGCGGGGCAGAGTCCCTCGTGGCGGGCGAAAAGCTCCGTGCAGCCCGAACTCTGTCACCGTTATCGGCGATCGTCGTCTGTGATGACCTGGAAGAGCTCTACAGGAAAGACAAGTACTTGCGAGCCCGGAGCGATGTGGGTCTCACTCTCTCCTGGGCGACATTCGTCCCGGCGGGGCTGGACCAGAAGCAGAAACTCCTGGCGGACCTTCGTCATCACCTGAGACGGAATCTGGCAGTGGAGGAGACCGCTGAAAACCAAGACGAGCGGCAAATCGGACGCCAGCTGGACGAGCTGGAGACCAGTCTGGCGAACTCCCTGGAACTGTTTCGTGCTCTGCAGTTCGCACGGGAGGCGCAGGCGGCGGAACAGGCCCATGATGAGGTGACAAGTTTCCGGGAGACACTGGCCCGTCTGCCGAAAACAGGCCGGTCAACTCAGCTTTCAATCCTGGGAACTCAGCTGCACAACAGCTGGCAGGATCTGGCCACGGAGGTCGAGGAATGGGCCCAGATCAAACCACCGAGTGACGATCTGGTACCCGAGGGCCTGCGTCGACGCCTGCGGAGTGAAGGGGGCCGTTATGCCCTGATAGTCAGTCCAGCCGCCGACATCAATCAGAAGCAGGCCTTCGAGCGGTTCCACGCCGCCGTGTCGGAGGTGGACCAGGACCCGACCGGATATCCTGTGATCATCCACACCATGATCGGGCTTCTGCCTCAGGTGCTTCAGGAGGTCATGGTCGAGGCTCTCCTCCTGATCGCGGCGTTGCTGATCCTGGACCTGCGTAATGTTCGGCGCCTGTTGCTGACCCTGTTCCCTGTGGTGGTCGGCTCCATCTGGCTCATGGGACTCATGAAGTTGATGGGATTGAAGTACAACCCCGTGAATTTCCTGGCCTTGCCGATGATCCTCGGCATCGGGATCGAGAACGGGGTGAACTTCGTCCACGGCTTCCGGGACGAGGACAGCGCCGAGGCTCTGGAGACCCAGGGCCGGGGAATGTTGCTGTCGGCTGGCACCAGTATCGTCGGTTTCCAGGCCCTGGCCCTCGTATCCCACCGCGGACTGGCCAGCTTTGGCCTACTGCTCACTCTCGGAACTCTGACCTGTCTGGTCGCCTCTCTGTTCTTCCTGCCGGCGGTGGTGGAGATCGAGTCTCGCAGGGCTCAAATCTTCTCCTGGCTGCGGAACCTGATGGGACATCGGTTCTATTGAAAGGCAGCTCCCGTCAGTGTGCTAGGCTTGCCTCGATGATCCGGAAGCGGTTCGTGAAGATCGAGCGGGGAGTCGCGTCGAAAGAGCGATTCGATCGGGTCTTGCCCGATCACCTCAGATGGACCGAGGAGCTGGACCGGCAGGGGCGGAATGTCTTCGATGGTTACTGGAGCGAGAGAGGGGGGGGCATGATGATCTTCGATGCCGCCTCGATGGACGAAGCCCGGGACCTGATCGCCAAGGACCCCTTTGTCGTCGAAGGCTGTGTCGAGTTCGAGTTGAAGGAATGGTGTGTCGTCTCCGAACCGAGAGGGCCGATTCCCTCTCCCGGCAGGCATCCCGGCTTTCATCATGTAGCCTTGAGAGTGGTTGATCTGGCCCGGTCCGAGGCGTTCTACGTCGACGGCTTCGGCATGCGCGTCGAGTGGAGGCCCGACGAGGACAACGTCTATCTCACTTCGGGGCGAGACAATCTGGCCCTCCACCGGCTCGAGCGCATCCGAGATCCCCAGGAGCCCGATCTCAGCTTGGATCACATCGGTTTCGTAGTTCGCTGCCCGGAGGACGTGGACGCCTTTGCAGACCGCATGAAGGCCCTGAAGGCTCCATTCCGGCATTCCATCAAGACTCACCGTGACGGTGCCCGCTCGTGCTACGTCGGCGACCCGGACGGCAACACGGTGCAGATCATCTATCATCCGCCCTTGTCGGGATCCGTCCCGCCTGCAGCGGCGGAGGAGTGAAGCAGGCCGGCGATGTCGAAGGTGGCGGCACGAGCCTCGGAGGAACTGTCCCGTTTGCAGGGCAGAATCGGCCGCTCGCTCATGCTCTCTGGCTTGGTCCTGGTCCTAGGTCTAGCTCTGGGTCTTCCCCTGGTCGGTCTCCTGGTGCAGAAGGTGACCGTCGCCCGTCTTGACGGCGCCGCCTTCCAGATCGAATGCGCCGGACTCAAGACCCATCTGGTTCAGGCCATACCAGTCGGGCTCGATCGATACCGTCTCTACTTCGTGCTCCTCGATGGTAAGAACGCGCCGGTCCGGTCGTTGCGACGGGAGAGCATTGGCCTTTCGGCTGAACCGGTGGGTCCTGTTGACGATTTTGATCTGACGGCAGCAGCCAAGGATCCGCTGACACTGCTCGTGGCTGTCGATACGAGCAACGAGATGACACTCGACAATCGAATGGGCGCTGTACAGGACGGTGTCCGGGAGTGGCTACAGGGCCTGGAGGTATCCCGGCTGGGACTGATTTCATTCGGGAACCAGGCCCGGGTAGAGCGGGAAGTCGACATCAATAGGCCCCGATTCCTGAGAGCTCTGGATCGAGTCATCGCCGGAGGCGAGCGGGCCATGTATGACGCCGTGGCCTCCTCCGCAGGCCAGGCCTGGGGCCTGAATTCACGCTCTGCTCTGGTCTTGATCACCAGCGGAGAAGACCGTTCCAGCAAGGTCCGTCTCACGGAGGCAGCATCCCGAGCCCGCAACTCGTCGCTTCCGGTCTTCGTCGTCGGTGTGGGCCCTAAGGTCCCGCGAGCGTCGCTGGAGAAGCTTGCCGTCGAGACTCGCGGGCGGGCTTTCTTTGCCCCCACTTTTGTTGACTTACCATCGACGCTGACCGCCGTGTCGGAGTGGCTCACGGCGGAGTTCCGGATTCAGGTGCCTGCCGTGCTGCCCTGGGCGAGGGCCCCGATCTGGATCGCTGGTTCCATGGGCATCTGCGCCCTGTTCCTGATCGTTCTTTATCTTTCCGTGACCCGCTGGCTAAAGCTCCCTCGTCTCGTCGTTCTCGGAGGGCCCAAGCACGGCACGTCAGTTCACCTGGCCTCGGACATCATTGTCTGCGGCAGTGATCCGGGATGTCACCTGCAGGTACCGGGGGATCCGAAGACCACGGCCGGACGAAGATTCGCCATGGAGCGGCGAGGGGGCGTGGTGTCGTTCCACCTGCTGGATCCCAGCGGGGGTACTGCCGTGAACCGAGCCGTCGTGGAGTCACGCGACCTGATGACGGGGGACATCATCAAGGCCGGCCTGGCCCGATTCGTGTTCTTCCGCTACGAGTCGCAAGGCAACTGGGGAGGGCTGGGAGGCGCCCCAGGGACCTCTGCCAGCCAGCGGGTCCAAAAAGTTTGCTGGCTCGTCTCCTCCGATGGGGGACCGGCTTTCGCTGTAGAGCGGGACAGAACCCGGGTCGGCCGGGAGCCGGACAACGAGATCGTCCTGGAGGACCCGTCGGTCTCCCGACGGCACGCAGAGTTCATACGGACCGAAGAAGGACTGTTCATCGCCGACCTGGGAAGCCGGAACGGCACCTATCTGGAGAAGTCGCGAGTGGGTTCTCAGGCCCCGCTGTTCGAGAACACTCGTCTGCGGTTCGGCCGTGTGAAGTTCCGGATCAAGCTGGAGCCTCCCGGCGAGGAGCTGAGCGACGCGGAGGAAATCGGAGTTGCGGCGATAGCCTCCATCGAGTCTGCTGATGGAAACATCGACGACACGGCGCCTGACATGATGCAGGAGCGAAGAGCTGGCCAGGACGACCCGGCAGGGCAGGCATCACAGGAGCCAGTGGACCCTGTGGATCGGCCTGATCTGCCCGATGTCGGGGGAGAGCAGAAGCCCGGCGGCGCTGACACCCTCAGCTGCCCCGTATGTAGTCATATCAATCGAACAACGGCGAAGTACTGTACACAGTGCGGAGAAAAGCTGACGCCGGCAGTCGGACCCGATTCGAAAGGCGAACGGGACGATCTCGCCGGCGAGTGAAGGAGCGGCACGTTCATGCGAATCTGCGAGAGCTGCAAACACGAGAACGAGGAGAACAGCCGGTTTTGCGAGAGCTGCGGCTCGACCCTGGAACAGCCAACCAGCGGAGGTGGGGTGATCGGCAGCTGTCCCGCTTGCCACGAACCGGTGGCTCCTGGCAGCCGGTTCTGCACTCGATGTGGACAGAAGCTCTCCCCACCCAGAGAAGAAGGAGCCGACTCCCAGGCCTGTCCGGCCTGTGACGCTCCTGTCATGGAGACGGACTACTACTGTGGCCGCTGCGGCACAGGGATCGATCACCTGTCCCCCGGAGAGGCAACAGATCCCATCGGTGTGCCCGTGCCGGTCTCGGTGGAAGGCGCCCGTCTTCTCGTGCTGGCGGGCAGGGAGAAGGATCGAGTCTACTCCCTGGGTCGAGAAGTCCTCACCATCGGCCGGGCCAGAGACAATGACGTTTCGACCGATACGGATTGTTACGTCTCCAACGTCCACGCCAGGATTCTCTACAAGGACGGCAGTTACTACGTCGAGGATGCCGACAGCATCAACGGGACATTCCTGAAGGTGCGCGGCAACACACATCTCAGTCACGGTGACGAGTTGAAGATTGGTCAATCTCTCCTTCGATTCGAGTCTGGCAACGCCGACACGGACTGATTAAGAATGGTGAAACGGGTTACTGTCCTCCCTCGGTCTCGATGTGGCATGATGCCGACGGGACCTGGATAGAGGCGACGCCGCCCAGAAGAATCACGGAAAGGCCATGCTGCTCGAGGCACGAACTCACGTCGGAATGCAACGGGATCACAACGAGGATGGGATCCTCGTGACGTCGTTCTCCTTCTGCGAGTCCGACAAGGCCCAGGAGTATCACCTGGCAGTCCTGTCTGATGGAATGGGCGGGGCTGCTGCCGGCGAAGTTGCCAGCGCACTGACCATCGATACCATCGTACGAGAAGTCTACCTGTCCTTGCTGGAAGCTCACATGAACAAGGACCAGAACTTCGTCAATCTGAGACGAATCCTGTTCTATGCCGTCGAGCGGGCAAACGAGCGGGTCTACACCGCCTCTCGTGAGAACCAGAGCTACTACGGCATGGGAGCCACGGTGGTCACCTCCATCGCCTGCCAAGGCAGGATCTACTTCGGCCATGTGGGGGATTCCCGGGTCTATCGCCTCCGCAAAGGCGAACTGAAGCAGATCACGGAGGACCACTCATTCGTCAACGAGTTGATGAAGGAGGGGAGGATCACCGCCGAGGAGGCGAGACACCACCCTCGGAAGAACGTGATCACCCGGGCCGTCGGGTCCCGGCAACGAGTGAAGGTCGACAGTCTGGTGGGTACACTTCACGAGGACGACCTCTATATGCTTTGCTCCGATGGGCTATCGGGGATGATTGAAGACCCGGAAATCGAGGACGTCCTGACGAAGTGGTCTGGAGGCCAGGACAGCCTGCAAGACCTCTCGAAGGAGCTCATCGATAGAGCCAACCGTGCCGGCGGAAACGACAACATCAGTGTTGAGCTGATGGCTGTGGAAGACGGGGATATCCCGGATCCCCTGCCGGACCAGATCGCCCTCGACCCGAGCCACGTACTGACCTGGGACGAAGCCGCCCAGCTCGGAATCCCGGACCAGGGTTTCGTAGAGATCGACGTCTAATGTGGTGGTTATAACGCTTCTTTCCTTATCCGTTCGTGCCGAGCTTGTCGAGGCACAGAGCGCCGTTTCGCGGACCGCCCCCTCTCCTGAGCTTGCCGAAGGGTCAGACGATATGGCCACCCGCCCCGTCCATCCCCTTCGGCGTGGCTCAGGACATGCTTCGACAGGCTCAGGACGAACGGATCGGGAAAACTCGGCCATTCAGTCGTCCTGGATGCGGGCATCCATAGTAGGACGAACGGAACTGGAAAACTCGGCCATTCAGTCGTCTGTAAAGGAAACAGCGGCCCCTTAGAACCTGAATGAGAGAAGCTCGTCCTTGAGGCGGGCCAAGCGGTTGACCTTCTCTCGACGCTGGAAGCCAATGGCCTCCGCCAGGGCAGGCAGCATCACGACGCAGGTCAGGAGACAAACACCGAGGCCCATCAGGATGATCTGTCCCAGACTCGAGAGTCCCCGGTTCTGAGCAATCGACAGGCTTCCGAGGGCCACCATGGACGTCATGCAAGACAGCAGGATACTCTTGCCCGTGGATCGTACGGCCCCGACTGTCCCCTCTTCAGGGTGCTGGAGCAAGCGATGAAGAAGGTAGACACCGTAGGCCATGCCGAGACCCGTCAGAATGGGCAGAGAGACGAAGTTGGCCGGGTTGTAACGAACATCGAGGACCTTCATCATCCCCACTGTGGTGGCCAGGCTGATCAACAATGGCGTGAGAGCCAGCAGCGTGAGCCGAAGACTTCGAAAGTCGAGGAAGACCAGGATCACCACGGCGGTCAGGCTGTAGATCGTTGCCTGCTTGAATCCTCGGCGCAGCAGCAGCAGCACTTCGTCCAGGAGAATGGGAACACCTGTGGCCTCCGGGTCGACAGTCTGGGTCTCGGTGATGAACTGATTGGCCTGACTCTCGACCCGAACATTCACTCTGGGAGAAACGAACAGAACGTATCGCCCGCTCTTGCCCCGGTAGCGCTTCCGAATTGACGGGGGGAGCCGGCTGGCGTCGAAAGGCTCGGCACCCAACATGGCCTGCAAGTCGGCGAATCCCTCGCTGAGGTCCTGAAACGCCCGTGCCTGGTACTCCTCGACCCGAGCCTTCCCCCCCCTGTTCAGTTCCTCCCCCAGGGCCAGGATGGCTGCCCGGGCAGCCAGCTCTGACCGATCTGCCTGAAGGACAACAGTGGCTTCACTGGTGATGAGCAGTGGCAGCTTCAGGTTCTTGAGCCTGTCGGCAATCGCCTTGAGGTTGGACAGCAGCTTGTCTCCGTCCAAGTGCGAGGGCTGCTGGAAGTGAATGTCTTCGACTTCCTTCGCCATCCGTTTGAGAACGATCCGCGTCTCCCCCGGGAACTCGGGCAAGTAATCGCTGTAGCTGTCGATATCACCTATGGATGGGTGCCCTTGCAGGGCACGCTTCTTTGCTCGAGCTTCCTCGAGGGTAGCTGCCAGGACCATGTTGGTGTCGGGAGTGACCTCGAACTCCTTCTGCATGATGGTCTCGTAGATGACCGCCTCTGTGTCCTCCGGCTCTAGGTTCTGGATGTTGTAGTCGAACTCCACTTGAAAGGCCTCGCCGGCCAGGACCAGAGCCAGGCAGACGAAGACGAGCAACACGACCATGGAGTTGCGAATGGAGAATCGGGCCACCTTCTCGAGAACCACCTCGACCCGGCTCGTACTGCTCGTCCCGAGGGAAGTGGCGAATCCACCCACGAGCTGGAGCAACACGGGCAGCAGGCAGAGCATGGAGATCATGCAGAACATGAGGCCCACGCCGGAGATCTGACCCAGCTCTTGAAATCCGGGAAACTCGGTGAGCATCAAGGTGGAGAAGCCTGCGCATGCCGTCAGGCCACCGGTCATCACGCCCGGGCCGGCCCCGCGGATGGCTCCCTCGACGGCTTCTGAAAGCATCAGCCCTTCCCGGCGTTTCTCGGCAAACTGGCTCACGATATAGATGCCGTAGTCGACACCCAGTCCCAGGAGCATGGAGACGAAAGCTGTGGTAATCAGGTTCAGATGTCCCGGTGAGATGGAAATGGCGCCGAAAGTCCAGATGATGGCCGAAAGCAGGC
Organism: Candidatus Cloacimonadota bacterium; assembly: GCA_021772705.1. Lineage (GTDB taxonomy): Bacteria > Muiribacteriota > UBA6191 > JACPRK01 > JACPRK01 > OFTM100. Next base: position 18,586 of record JAJFLN010000112.1, read on the forward strand.
TGGCAATGGCGAGCAGCGGTAATCCGATTCCCCTGAATCCCCAGATGAAGACCAGAGACACTCCCACGAGGGAGAAAGTCGATGTGGTTTGCAGATCCTGGTGGACCGTGTCCCTCTGGGAGTAGATCAAGGCCGGTTGCCCTGCCAGTCCCACATCGATCCCGGGATACCTGGCCTGCAGCCTCTTGGCCACCTCGCGGCACTTCTCGTAGAAGGGGATGATGAAATCGAACTCGTCAGTCGAATCCGTGGGATGGATGGCGATGAGGATTCCGTTCTTCCGGGTCGACAGCTTCCAGCCGCCATCGGCGAAAGGATCGTTGTGGCCTTCGCCTCCGCCGCCGAGCCCGAAGAACTGGGTCCAGGGGATCGGGTCCGCCTCATCCCCCCGCGCTACCTGTGCCAGCCGGATGCAGACCTCCTCGATGAAGGTGAAGAAGCCCTCGATTTCCTCTGGCTCTGATGGTTCTTCCTTCTGGAGTTCCTTCAGAAAGACGTCAGTGAGACTCACGAATCCAGGACTGCTGGCCAGGGTCTGCAAGTTCGGCTTGCCCTCGATGAGACCCTTCTCGAGACCCTTCAGCTTCGACTGAGACAGGAAGTAGAGCTGCTGGTTCTCGTAGAGCTTGGGGTCCAGGCGATATTCGACCTCGCTGACCAGTTTGGGAAATGCCCTCAGTTCCCGATCGAGTTCGAGGGCGAACTGCTTGGCTTTATCAAGCTCCGGTCCTCTTACGATGACGAAAAGATAGGCGTGGATGTCGAAATCGTCGGTGAAGTCGATCCAGCGGCGTACCACTGGGTTGCCCTTGGGCAACATGTCTATCTGGCTGCTCTTGAGCTCCACTTTGCCTGCGGCGGGCAAGCTGATGACCAAGGCGGCCACTGCGACGAGCAGGATCAGGAAGGGGGCTCGCTGAACTCCTGCCAGGATTAGATTGAGTAGCCGCTCACGCATCGTGAAACCATGAGCTCAAGGCTCGACCGATCCGTAGCCAGGAGGGGGGAGCCGGGGGCTCTCCTCCTTCGGAGGCTGGGGACTCACCGCCGGAAATGTACGAGGGATCGGCTTCTGCCTGAATGCGGTTCGAGTGCCTTGGCAGGTGAAGTCCTCCGTCAGCCGTACCGGAGGCGGGGGCACCGGTCCGGGACTGGCATCGAACCACTGGAGAAGCCGGCGGCGAAACTCGGTTGCCTGCTTCCGGGAGCCGGCCAGGTGACCTGCTCTGGGGACAATCCAGACCTGGTTGGGGCCGGGGAAGGCGCTCAAAATACCCTGTCTGTGCTGGGAGCTGATGAGGGAGTCTCGTTCGCCGTAAATGAACAGGGCTCGCCGATCCTGGAGGCCGGCCATCCTGCTCTCCAGATCGGGGAATGTGGAAGCCTCCCGAATCTGGGAATCCACCACGATCAGGTGGGCGACCATCCGGAGGAAGAAGTCAGGCATCCGCTCCACCAGCTTCTCGGGGATGTAGATCCGGGCCCATCGGCGCATGTAGGCGAAGATTGTTCCCAGGGTGCTCGACATTCCCTCGCAAGCCAGGCTTCTCAGCCAAGGGTGGGAAGGAGCTGCCATGAACATCGCCGAGGCTCCCTTGGAAGCTCCAAACCCGTGGACTTCCCAGCCTTCGTGGCTGGCCCGATCCCGGATATAACAGAGTGCGGCATCGGCGTCGCCAACCTCTACCTCCGTTGCCCACTTATGAACTCGAAAGTCACGAGTGGTCTCACTGGCACCGCAGCCTCGGAAGTCGAAGGTGAAGACATGATAGCCCGCCTCAGGGAAGCTGAGGAGATAGCGAGACCAGGCGGAGCCGCTGGCGCCGTATTCATGAAAGAAGACGATAACCTTGCGGGTCGGCTGAAGAGAGCGGATCAACCATCCCCTGAGTCTCACGCCGTCGCGACTGAGGAAATGAACATCCGGTTCTCTCTCGGCCCGCAGCGGCTCCGTGGGAGGTGCGTCCTCCGGTTCGGCTCTGAGGATGACCATGGGGTGGTCCAGGAAGAGCCCCACCATGAACCGGATGAGCCAGCAGGTGAAATAGACAGCCGACAGGGCCAGGAGGCTTGCGATGGCCAGAAGAGAGAGGGCGGCTGTCATCAGGAAGACTCTTTAATCCATCGAGGCTTTCAGGGCCAGGGGTTTGTCAATCCTGAAAGCGTCGGACAACGAGGGCCACGTTCTGTCCACCGAAACCGAAGCTGTTGGACAGGACCGTATCGACGGACATCTCCCGAGGCGTGTTGGGGACGTAGTCGAGATCACATTCTGGATCAGGGGTCTCGTAGTTGATGGTGGCAGGAATGACTCCCCTGCTGATGGTGAGGCACGAGACGGCCAGCTCCACGGCGCCTGTGGCGGCGATGAGATGGCCCAGGCTGGACTTGATGCTGCTGACCGGGATCTTGCTGGCCCGGTCTCGGAAGACGGTCTTGATGGCCAGGGTCTCGATCTTGTCATTGCTGGCTGTCGAGGTACCGTGAGCATTGATGTAGTCGATCTGTTCCGGGTCCAGCTCGGCATCCTCCAGGGCCCTGCGGATGGCCACGACTCCGCCGATGGCCTCGGGATGCGGATCCGTGACACGGAAGGCATCTGACGACGGTCCGTAACCAACCAGCTCGGCGTGAATGCGGGCTCCTCGCTTGCGGGCGTGTTCGAGCTCCTCCATGACCAGGATGCCTGCGCCCTCTCCGAGAATGAAGCCGTCACGCTCGGCGTCGAAGGGCCGGCTGGCGGCTTCCGGGTCCTCGTTGCGGGTCGACAGGGCGTTCAGCAGGGAGAACCCGGTTAGCCCCAGGGGAGTGATCATGGAGTGGCTTCCGCCACAGAGAACCGTGTCCGTCTCTCCCCACTGGATGCTCCGCATAGCATCACCGATGGCCTGGCTGCCGGCAGCACAGGAGGTAAGACAGGTGCAGCTCGGGCCCCGGGCCTCATACATCGTTGCCAGCAGTACTGCCGCCCGGGAAGGCTCGGCCTCGATCTCCAGGGTCGGGGGCACGCTTGCCTGAGCGGCACTCCAGAACTTCTCGAGGTTGAGGGTCTCTCCGTTCTCGATGCTCTTCTCCACTACCGGGACGAGGTAGTCGAGATCACTGAGGCCAGTTCCCTTACCGGCGCCGAGGAAGACTCCCAGGCGATCGTGATCGATGCTGGCTTCCACCAGCCCTGAATCTTCCCAGGCCATCCTGGCGGCGGTGGTGGCGAAGCGGGTGTGCTTCTGGACCGATTCGGGCAGGGTATGGCCCTCGGGCAGGTAGCTGTCAGCGTCGTACTCCGGAACCTCGGCGGCGATCTGTGTCTTGAAGCTCGAGGAGTCGAAGCATCGGATCTTGCCCACACCGGACTTGCCGGCCAACAGGGCGTCCCAGTTGTGCTGGACCCCAGGGCCCAGTGGCGTCACCATGCCCAGGCCGGTGATGACGACTCGCCGTCGGGACATCAGCTGCCCACCTCGTTGTCCTGGCTCTCCCCGACCGATTCACTCCAGTCGCGGAGAATCACGGCGGCGTTCTGTCCGCCGAAGCCGAAGCTGTTGGACAGGGCCGTGGTGAGCTCGGCACGCCTGGGCTCATTGGGCACATAGTCCAGGTCGCACTCGGGATCCTTGTTTTCGTAGTTGATCGTTGGCGGGATGATGTTCTCGTTCAAGGCCTTCATGGTAGCCACGAACTGGGCTGCGCCCGACGCGGCGCCGAGATGTCCGATCATGGACTTGATGGCGCTGACCGGAACCCGGTACGCCTGTTCGCCGAAGACCTGCTTGATGGCCACGGTCTCGACCCGGTCGTTCTGCTGTGTCGAGGTTCCGTGGGCGCTGATCATGTCGATGTCGCTCACGTCGAGGGAGGCGTCGCGGAGGGCCAGCTGCATGGCCCGGATGCCGCCTCGTCCATCGGGATGGAGGTCCGTGACCCGGTAGCTGTCGGCGGCGGCGCCGTATCCCAGAACCTCTCCGAGGATGGTCGCGCCTCTGTTGCGAGCGTGGTCCAGGTCTTCCAGGACCACCACTCCGGCGCCCTCGCCGATAATGAAACCGTCCCGTTTGGCGTCGAAGGGGCGGCTGGCCCGCTTCGGCTCGTCGTTACGCCTGGTCAGAGCGCCCAGGAGGCTGTAGCCCGTGAGCCCCAACGGTTCGATCCGGGAGTCGCTGCCTCCAGTAAGCATCACCTCTGCCTCACCTCGGGCGATGGAGCGGTAAGCTTCGCCGATTGCCTGAGTACCGGAAGCGCAGGCCGTGGTGATCGTGTTCGACGTGCCCTGGGCGTTGTAGAGAATCGAGATGTGGCCCGCGACCATGTTCGGCAGGTGCTTCAGGAGGGAGAGGGGAAACAGCTGGTCCTTCCCTTCCCGGGCAAACCGATTGATGTCGAACTGGCCGCTGTCATCGAGGGAGGCGATGATGGCGCCGGAGAGTTCGAAGAGGTTCGAGTTCACGATTCCGGCGCCCATGATGACGCCGATCCGGGTGGGATCCTCGGAATCGAGGTCGATGCCGGAGCTCTCGACAGCCATCTTGGCCGATGCGATTGCGAACTGGATATTCTTGCCCATGAGCTTCAGGGCCTTGGGCTTCTTGACGTAATTCCGGCCGTTGAAGTCCTTGACCTCGGCTCCGATGTGGGTCGGGAAAGAGCCGGCATCGAAGGACTTGATGGTATCGACGCCCGACTGTCCTTCCAGCAGGGACTTCCAGAAGTCCTGGACTCCAATCCCAACAGGTGTCACGGCGCCCATGCCGGTGACCACGACCCGGCGTCTGGCGAGCTTCTCCAAAACGATGTTCCTCCTTCTTCCGCCTAGCAGATTCCCGCCGGCATAGCTCCTTTGAGAACTTCCGGTACTCCCAGAGCCCTGAGGCTGGTCGAACGGGCCCGGGCGAACTCGGGGGTGTCGAAGACGGCACCCTCCGCCTGAGCCAGGTCGAGAGCCGTGAAGAGCCCGGTCATGCGGCCGACCTCCTCATCGCCGACGAGGGCATGTGTCTCCATCCGGCAATGACCCTCCATACGCTCCAGGAAGCGGGCACACAGCTCCACCCGATCCCCGGGACGGATCAGTCCGGGGAAGACAGCTTCCTCGATCTTGGCGAAGACGGTCTTTCGCTGGAAGTCGAACGTCGCGGCGATGAGCATTCCGGCTGTCTGGGCCAGGGACTCCATCAGGAGCGCGCTCGAATAAACGGTCTCGAGACTCGATGCGGGATAGTAGTCGAGTCCGAGGGGTACATTCTTGTACGCCACGGCGGTCTCGCCCTTGATGAGCTCCGCATATCTGTCGACCAGGACGTACTTCATGATTGATGCCTCAAATGTTCGGGGCCAGCCCGAGCCCACCGTCCACCACGAAGATCTGCCCCGTGATGTAGGCCGCCTGTTCGGAGGCCAGGAAAGCCACCATACCTGCCACGTCTTCGGGTTGACCGAACCGCTTCAGGGGAATCTTGTCGAGGTATTTGTCTCCGTGACGCTTACGTAGATCCTCGGTCAGCTCTGTCACGATCATCCCGGGAGCCACGGCGTTGACCGTGATACCTTTGGACGCGAACTCCAGTGAGATGGCTCGGGTGAACCCGTTGATGGCGGCCTTGGAGGCCACGTAGTTCGCTTTGCCCTTGCCGCCCCTCTCGCCCACGATGGAGCTGAGGTTGATGATCCTGCCCTTGCGAGCCAGCATCATCCCCCGGGCGGCGGCCCGGGTGCAGTTGTAGGTGCCGCCCACGTTCACGTTCATGACCCGATCCAGGGAGCCCCGGTCCAGGGAGAGCATGAGGCCGTCCTCATGAATGCCGGCGTTGTTCACCAGGAGCTGGACGTCCCCCAGCTTAGCGGCGATCTCCTCCATCATGTCCTGGACTTGCTGCTCCACAGCCACGTCGCCCCGGACTGCCATGCCCTTGCCCCCACGGGAGCGAATGATCTCCAGGACCTCCTCGGCGGCCAAGGCGGAGTGGTTGTAATTGATGGCAACAGCGGCGCCCCGGGAAGCAAGCTCCAGGGCGATGGCCCTGCCGATTCCCCTGGAGCCACCCGTTACGAGGGCCACGTCTCCGGCGAGCTTCATGCCCGGGTCTCCTGCTCGGAGGCGGTCAACAACTCCGGCCCTCCCAGGATGGCGAAGGTCTCATCGAGCTGGTCCAGACCGCGCTTGATGCGGGGGATGCCGCAGTCGAGAGGCCGATGACCGAGCTCGAAGCGGGCCGAGCCGACCTTCTTGCCTTCGATGTGAAGAGTCCCCTTGTAGCGCGAATCGTTCAGCTTTTCGACGGTGATTTCCAGGACGCTTCCAGGCCGGACGTAGTCCGAGAAGACGGCTCTCTCCAGTCTGGCCAGAGGAAAGTCAGCCACCGGGAATCCTTCCTCTGCTCGCTTCAGCCACTGAGCGCTCTGCACCATCGATTCCACCATCAAGGCTCCCGGCATCAAGGGAAAGCCGGCGAAGTGATCCTCGAAGTGAGGCTCGCCGTAGCTCGGTGCCTTGATGGCCCGGACCCGGTCCGGTGGAGACAGCTCGATGAGTCTGTCGATCGAATGGAGTGGAAGTGCCATGACTCGGAAGGAAAACAGAGTAAAGGAAAGACGTCCGGAGGAGCGCCGGGAGCGGAATTCTATCAAGAGAGAGCCGTCTGCTCAAGCTATTTCTACGCATCCACGGGCATTCTGGGTTGTTCGGAGGCGCTGCGGAAAGGCATGATCCCTCGGGTCTCCCAGGGACCTCTGAAACTGCCGGGAATAGAGGAAGCGAGCCCGTCCTGGTTGGACGAGCCCGCGATGTGTGCCGCACTTGATACGGCGAAGAACCTCGGAGGGGTTGTTCGTCCGCGCCACCTGGACACCGTCGACGAGAACCCTTCCGTCCTCGTGAATCTCGACTCTCATGGAGATCACCTCCCGATGGACTAGCTATCGGTCATCCCGGTCTGCTTCATGAGAGGCCTTCTCATCGTCTGTCTCTTCGCGAGGACGGTAGAAGCTGAGGCTCGTGCCTCCATAGTGCCGGGAATCGGTTCGATGGAGGCTGCCGGCGACATCGGGAGCCGGCTGTTGGCGCTCGTGTTCCAGGATCAGGAGCCCGCCTGGCTTGAGGAGGTCTCTGGCCGTGAGGGTCTCGAGGATCGAGACAGGGCTCATATGATAGGGCGGATCCGCGAAGACGTAGTCGAACTGCTCCTTCGTGGTCTCGACGAACAGGGCGGCCTTCTTCTGCTCAAGCACCCAGCTGGTCCTGTCCGGAAGCTGCTCCAGGTTCTTCCGGATCGTCCAGCAGGCCGATCCTGACACCTCTACCCAGACCACCCGACCGGCTCCACGGCTCATGGCCTCGATGCCGACGGCGCCGCTGCCGGCGAAGACATCGGCGAAGGAGACGGACTCGTCCAGGGGGCCGAGCACATTGAAAAGGGCCTCTCTGACCCGATCTGACGTGGGCCGGAACCGCCCCCCGGAGGGTCCGTTGAGGCGCCGGCGACCGTACTTCCCCGCCACAATCCTCACTTCAGCTCCGAGGTATTGCGGTACCGGAACCCGTCGAGGGTCCTGGACCGGTGAGAGGGTTTGGAAGGTGATGAAGCAGACTGGCGGGGCATCAGTGTCTTCGGTGTACGAACTCGCCGTAAAGGCGCAGCAGTTCCTCACGGGTGGCGAGCAGGTCCGGTGCTTGGAGCTCCGGGTCCCCCTGAACGCAGGCAAAGGCTTCCTTCCGGGCCTGTTCCAGCAGAACCAGATCACGTGGAAGATCGGCGACCCGCATCTGCAAGATACCCGATTGCCGGGTCCCGAAGAACTCTCCCGGGCCTCTGAGCTCCAGATCCTTGCGAGCCACCTCGAAGCCGTCGGCCGACCCTTCCAGGACACGCATCCGGGACCGAGCCAGCTTCGATGGTGTCCCCACGACAGGATGGAAGTAGGAGGGAGCCGTGCCGCGGCCGACCCGCCCCCGCAACTGATGCAGTTGTGCCAGACCGAAACGCTCGGCGTTCAAGACCACCATGACCGTGGCGTTGGGCACATCAACGCCGACCTCGACTACGGTCGTGGCCACCAGCACATCGGCTTCGTGGGTTCGCATCTTCTCCATCACCGCTGCCTTCTGCTTCCCCGGCATGCGGCCGTGGAGCAGCTCCACCCGGAGGTCCGGGAACTGGTGGTCCCGGGCAGTCTGAAACGTCCTCTCAGCAGCCTCGGCCTCCAGTTTCTCGGACTCCTCCACCAGGGGACAGACGATGTAGGCCTGCCGGCCGAGGCTCACTTCTTTCCGAATTCGCTCCCAGGCGAGATCGACCTTCTTCATCTCCAGGGCCTTCGTCTCGATGGGCTGCCGTCCCGGAGGCATCTCGTTCAAGACCGTCAAGTCCAGGTCGCCATAAAGAGTCAGGGCCAGGGATCTGGGGATCGGCGTGGCGGTCATGACAAGCAGGTTAGGGTTGTCCCCCTTGAGCTTCAGCCGAGCCCGCTGATGTACGCCGAAGCGATGCTGTTCGTCGATCACCACCAGGCCGAGACGCTTGAAGTCGACGGCCCCTTCGAGGAGGGCGTGGGTCCCGATGGCAATGGCTGCCTCACCTGAAGAGACGGCGGCCACGGCGGCCCGCCGTTCCGGCTTGCCCTGACTACCGACGAGGAGCGAGGCCGTGAATCCCAGGCTCGAGCAGAGGCGGTTGATCGCCAGGTGATGCTGTCCGGCCAGGATCTCCGTCGGTGCCATCAGAGCAGTCTGAAATCCATCTCGGGCCGCGGCCATGGCGGCGGCCAGAGCGACGATGGTCTTCCCTGCACCCACGTCGCCCTGGAGCAGCCGGGCCATGGCGGACTGGCGTTGAAGGTCCGCCGTGATGTCGCCGACGGCCCTCTCCTGAGCCGCTGTCAGCTGAAAGGGCAGCCGATGTCTGAGGGAGTCGAGGGTGTCAACCGAAGCGTCTATTTTGACCCCGGTCCGGGCGGACTTGAAGAGCCTGCGCTTGACCGCCACAGCGAGCTGAAGGAAGAAGAGCTCCTCGAAGGCGATACGGCGGGTGGCTGCCTCGATCGAGAGGCCGCCGCCCGGGTCATGGAGTGTTGCCAGAGCCTCCTCCCTGGGTGGAAGATCGAGGCGACGGACCAGCTCTGACGGCAAGACCTCCCAGAACTGGGGCAATCCCCTCAGCAAGGCCTGTTTCACCAGACGACGCAGGGTCTTCTGGTGCAGACCCGCCGTCAGGGGATAGATCGGGACGATCTTCGAAACAGTCTGTGACGACTCCTCATTCACCCCGGGAAGAAGCTCGTACTCCGATGAGGTCAGCTCCAGCTCGCCATCCTTCCGCGTCCGGAGGGTCCCGTGAAACCGGCCTACGACGCCCTCCTGCAGCACCCGGCTCATCCAGGGTTGATTGAACCAGACAGCGGCAACCTGTCCCGTCTCGTCCTCCAGAAGGACCTCCAGCCGGCGCTGGCGATATCCTGTCCCCGATTCCAGGGGATTCCTGACCGTCCCCAGAAGGGTGACGGTGTCCCCGGCCGCAGCCTCGCCGATGGGTGTGAGGGAGCTTCTGTCCTCGTGGCGGAGAGGAAGCAACCAGACCAAATCCCCCAGGGTCCGGACACCGAGCTGGGAGAGCAGCCGGGCTCGTTGCTCCTGTACCCCTTTCAAGACGGTGACCGGTTGTTCCAGAGGGGGCAGGTCCGCAGTGGCCGCTCGGCGGGACTCGCCGTCCTGTCCTGCGGTCTGCCTGTCCCGGGGCCCTCTGCCCCCCCTTTCTGGCCCGAGGCTTCGATCCGGAGCCTGTTTCCGGCTCGACGGGAGGCCCGATTCCTGATCCAGCAGCAAGTCTACCTCGCCGAGCAATGCCTCACGTGCAGGACGGGACAGGCTGCCATACTTTCGGAAGCGTTCTCGAAGCTCGGCCTTCAAAGCAACTGTCAGGTTGCCGGCTGTGGACCATCCGTCGACGGTCTCGGCCAGGCGAACAAATCCGCCAATGACAGCCCGATCCCTGCAGCCTCCGGCCCTTTCGGTTGCCAGTGCCTTCTGGAGGAACCTCAGTTTGTCTTCGGGTGAAAGCTCATGCATGGCCGGGCGATTGGGCGCGACTTCTGCGTAGTTATTCCAGCGCGGGTCCTTAGGGCCTCCTGGAGCCCGGCCGGGATCGGCGGCGGTGTCGAATGAGCTCAGGGAGCCAGGTTGTGAAGGCGATCGGCCATGGGGCCGATGAAGGGGAGTTTCCAGATCTTACCCTGGATCACCTGCCGGACGCCGAGAGCCGAGACGATCAGGCAGGCTGCAAGGAGCCCCGAACCGGCATAGAAGCCGATGACGGGCAGGAAGGACACCATACCTGCTCCGATTTCGAGAAGGAAAATGACCGTCCCCTGTCTTCCGTGGGACCGGGCGAACTCCGAATCGGTCCGGCTCAAGCTCGGAAGCAGGCAGAAGACAGGGATGTAGGCGAGGACGGCCAGGAACAACTCTTCCTGGTCCGGCCTCTCCCTGGGCGCGTCATCGGACGCCATTGATGGCAAGATTGGCAGCGGTTACTTGATCTCGCCCATCACCAGCCCGGCCTCGAAGTACTTCTTCTTTGCCAGGTAGTGATTGACCAGTTCCGTTAACTGATAGACCGTGGTGTCACGCACGCTCATCCAGATTGCGTAGGTGCTGCCCGGAGTGGACGAGGTGGAGTAGCCCTTGTTCATCCGCTGCAGGTACCAGTGCCACCTGAGCTCCAGATCCTTCAGGTCAGAATCGAGATTGTCCCGTGCCTTGCTGTTGAGCCTGTCGTCCAGCAGGGTCCGGTCGGCGCGAAGGCTCTGAGAACTCCAGAGGTCATCGATGTTACGCAGGACGCGGGTGCTGTCGGTGTTGACGCTCTCCCGGAACTGCTCCAGAGTGATCTCGGGAGGATTCTTCCCCCGGTCAATGTAGAGAGCCTTGGTGGCTGCAAAGATGGAGGTGCCCTCGACCTGCTTCAGATGCCCGTTGTAACCCTTGAGCTTCCGGGTGATCAGCATGGTGCCCAGGACACTTCTACGAGCCTTTTCGACCAGCTCGGCCAGACTCGGCTCGTTGTCCAGGTCGATGCCGCGCTCCCGGGCCTGCGCGTAAGTCTTCTCCAGGATGTCGGGCCAGGCCAGGAAGGTGTTCATGGCGCTCTGGGAGGAGGTCCAGGAGAAGGTCACCTTGCTCAGGTCCCGCAGCGCGGCCTGGCGAGCGTTGTCCGAGAACCAGCCGGCGTAAAATGACTCGTCCGTCGTCCAGGCCGTGACCATCTTGTGGTCGACTTCCTTGAGCTTCGTGTCGAATACGCGCTCCAGGCTCTCGAGCTTCTCCTTCAGCTTGGCCATTGCCTCGGGCTGGGCCTTCTCGGCTTCTGTGGGTTCCGGCTCCTCCTGGGGAGTGGGGGGCTCTTCCTCAGACACGGTGGTGGGAGATACGCTGGTGGGCGCATCGGGGACGACCAGCTCACTTTCGGGCCTGTTCGTCTCCAGAACCGGTGCTTCAACGGGAGACTCGGCGGGGGCGTTCTTGGCGTAAATGGCATCCCGGTCGCCGCCGGCGCGGGAGATGACGTCATCGACGAGCTTGAAGAACTCCTTCAGGGACGCCAGGTGCTTCTGGAAGGCCCGCTCCGCCATTTCGCTCTTCTGGGCGCTGCCCTGGTCGGCCAGGAAGCCCCGCTCAGCTGTCAGGTAGGCGGCGTAATCGGCGGTGGAGCTGGTGAGGGCCGAGGAGAGGGAGGAGATGAGCGCCTTGTCGCCCGTGTTCTCCTCCGCGAGCCTCTTCACTTCGTCCACGAGGCGAGTGTAGGCCTCGCCGGAGATCTTGTCCGTACCGGCGTTGCCCAAGTAGAGCTCCACGAGCTGTCCGCTGTCCAGGTTGCGGCGCTTTGCTTCGGCTTCGACCTTCTCCAGAGCGCTGGCGATGTCCTCCTCATCCAGGGAGGCGTCGTCGCCGGCCTTCTCGATGGCTGCCAGCAGTTCCTGGAAAGCGTCCTTCATCGACGGGTCGAGCCGCGTGGCCTGGTAGAGGCTGTTCACCTTCTCCTTCAGTGCCGGGTCCTTGATGCGCTCGATGAACTTCTGGACCTCGTTGTCCTCCGTGACCCGCTGGGCCGTGAAGACGTCCTCCACTGCCTGGCCAATCCAGCTCTCAGGCGACAGGGGATTGACGCCATCCTCGGGCTTCAGCCGTCGTCCCTGGGCGCGTTCGAATACCCGGCTGGTGAAGTCCGGATCCAGCTCATCGTCTCGATCGCTGCCGGCCCGGGTCTTCTCACGGATTCCCCTGAGCTGACTTCGCTGCTCGATCAGAGCCCGCCTCTGGGCATCGTAGGCGAAGATGGTGCGCTTCAGGCTCTCTGCCTCGGAGGCATCCTTCGCTGTCTCCAGGAGGCCCCGGTAGGTGCGAATGTCTGCTTCGAGTTCACGAAGCTCCAGGTCGATCCGGATCAACTCGTCATCCATCAACTCCGTCTCGCCGGAGTTCGACGTCGCTGCCCGGGGACCGAACTCGTCGTCCCGATCATCAGGGTCATTGTTTCTCGGCTCGTCCCTGTCGATCTGGAGGTCCTCCAGGCCGTCGAAGTCAGGCATGCCATCGTTCAGGAGATCCGTCGTGTCAGCGGCGCGAGGCCCGTCGGTGGGACTCCCCACATCCTCGTTATCATCCTGGAATCGGCGAGTATTCTCGCTGATGAACTTCTCCCACTTGTCCCGCTTGTCCGGGTCCAGGTTGGGTGGGTTGTCCATGGCTCCATCCCGGGAGCGATGGCACTCCATGCAGTTCGTGGTTCCGACCTGCTGGGCAATTGGCTGGGTAGCGAAAACGGGGCTAGTGAGGGCAAATGAAGCCAGCAGGACGGCAAGGGTGAGGAACATGAACCGGTGCACGGGAGTTCTCCTCTCGGTTCTTGGGGGTGTCATTCTCGAGATCTATCCAATTGGACTACGGGTGGAAGCCTGGAAAGGTTACCAGATTCCATGACGCTAGATTGCGACAAAAGGATAGAAGTATATGCTCCGGGTGGCGGAAGCAGCCCGACCGGGTCCAAAGGCATCAGAAGGTGTCGCCAGTCCTGTCGGTGCCTGTGAAAAGCCTGGCGGGATCGAAGAATCGATCTTGACGCCGGATCTCGAGGTACAGAGTCGCTTCAGCGCCGCCCTGACCGGGAGCGACGTGGCCGATGATGGTGTTCGGCTCCACCGTCGCGCCCGTGACGAGGGTGTGGGAGTCCTTCAAGTTGCCGTACTCGGCCACGAAGGGTCTGCCCCGGGCATCGGTGTAGCGAATCTGAACGACGACCCCGAACTCCCGGCTCCGATGCGCCGAGATGACCGTTCCCTGTCCAAAGCTCCCGACGGGCTTGTTGGCCAGGTCGTAAGTCCTCTTGCCCTGGCTATCGACGGCGCTGCCGATCAGGACGCCACCGTCGCCATCGAATGCCTGGACAATCCGACCGTGGACCGGGGGGATGTTTCGAATCGGCGCCGGTGAGACCCGGTCGAAGAGCCCCTCGGCGTGGGCGACCCAGACTGAGTTCTCGGGGTCAGAGTTGTCGCCGATCAGGTTCAGGGCTCGGTAGGTCTCTTCCCTGGAGATCTCGATCATCCGGTTCTGTCGCTCCCTGTCGAGCTCCAGCTTCGATGCGGCATAATATGTGTAGGCCAGGTAGTACCTCAGCTTGGCCCGGCGGGGCGAGGTTTCCACCAGGCGGCGCAAGGTCGTTGCGGCCTGCTGGAACTTGCCTGCCTTGATGGCGGCCACCACCTCCGTCAGCTGAGCGTCGCCCTGGGTTGAGGGTTGCTGCTGCCGGTCCGTTTCTCTTTCTGCCGTCTCGGGGGGAGCTTGCTGCTCCTCCTCCTGTCCTGGGTCCCTCTCGACGACGGAACGCAGATAGCTGCTCCGGCGAATCAGATCGCCAAAGCCCGGATCGTCATCTCCACTGCCGGCGGCGCCAGCGGCGGAAGTCAGGCAGATGACGGTGAGCGCCAGAGGCAGCAAAAGACGGGGCCTGAGTGACACCGGCGACTCACTCCTCGGCTGGAAGGTGGGAAGGCAAGTTGAGGCCGCCGGTTTGGTACTCCGGCGTTCCCACCAGGTCGTAGCTCTTGACCCCGCCGCCGACTTCCTTCGTGGCCCGGACTCGGAACATGTCCAGTTCGATCTCCCGGCGAGTCCGCTCGGACTCCGAGAGGCCCATTTCGAGGAACTCCTCGTAGTCGGACTCGAGCTTCTGAACCGTCTCTCTGGGCTGCCGGACTTGAACAATGGGAGGAGAATTAGCCACAGCAGCGGCGCTGGTGGCTTCCCTTCCGTTCTCATCGGTGGCTTCATCCTCGGCTTCGGGGATGTCGAGACCCAGGCGGCGCATCTGCTCCTCGATCATATCGATGTTCAGTTCCAGGGGCTTCAGGTTTCCATTCTCGTCAGTAACGAAACCGAGACCGAAGATCTTCTCACCGTCCTTGATGGCCTGCCGGACCTTGTTCAGCTCGTTGGCCACGGCCTGGATGAAAGCCTCTTCGAGCTTGCGGGCTTCCGTCTCGTACTCTTCCGGGACAGTCATGGCGTTGGGAAGAATCGGCTTTCCGAGTTCGTCCTGCTTGTTCATGATCTCCAGGAGCTTGTCGAGGGTCTCCACATCGGGCATGTAGAAGTTCTTGTTTTCCAGGTCGATGTCTTCCGAGAAGATGTGAGAGCGGGAGACGTTGCCGCTGGCATCGGCCAGGGGCTCCGGGGCTCCCGGCATCCCCCTGTTCCAGTAGGTGTGACGCCAGCCCATGGGCATGGGGCCCATTATGTCGTCAGAGATTGACGGGAACTGGCGGAAGCTCTCCCGGTTTCGCTGGCTCGTGGCGGGATCCACCATCATCTCGATGAGGGCGTCCTGGAACGTTCGAAAGGCATTCCACCGGCTGAACTCCAGGTAGCTGGAGTCGTTGGCCTCCGGATCATCGTAGTGCTTCCGGAACACATCGACCATGGACCGGTCTCCCGCGTCGGTTCGCTCGAAGGGCACCAGTTCCCCTGCGAAGACCGTCGTCGTCACCGCCACAGTGGCCAGAAAGAGCCAAAGAGCGCAAAAGGCGACCGGGTGGGCACTCGCTCTCATGTGGGATACCTCCGTTTGCCAGCGTTACCAGCGTGATGGTCCGTCTGTGGCGGCATATGACGCCACGGCCTGGGTTCAGTCCTCGAGCTTCTGGACCGTGCCCTGACCCTCGCGGCGATTGGTCAACTCGTCAGAGAACTCGTCGAAGGGATCGTCGTAGTCCAGAGAGGTGCGGGTCTCGCCCGTGAGGGGGTCGTAGATCTTCTTTCCGCCCTTGGGGACTCGCTCCTGATCCTTGTCGTTGGACTGCCAGTACTGCTGCAGGTTCCACTCTTGAAGGGCTCGGAGATACCAGTCGGGAACGTACTCGACGGAGCCATCGGTGTCTTCGAAGTACTCGCTCTCGGTGTCGATTCCACCTGAACCGGCCAGCCGGTCATCGGACTCCGTCTCCGTCGCGTCATCCTGGTTCTCACGGACGGGAGGTTTGCCGCCATCCTGATCAGCTCGGGGCTTGTCGCCCTTGCCGGTGTCCCCTGCTTCGGGGTTGTTCTTCTCGCCCTTCAGCTTGTCCCTCCGGGACAGCTCGGCCTTGATGCGGGCTGCTGCTGACCGAGCCTTGTCGCGAAGCGGGTTGTTGGGATCGTTGGCCTGTCGCTCCAACAGGGGCAGGACAGCCCGAAGGCCCATCTCTCGCTCGCCCTCGAGTTGTGCGGCCGTCATGGTGTAGAAGCTGCGATCCGAGTCCTGCTGGCTCTCTTCTTCATCGCTTCGCGAATCGTCGCTGCCATCGCCCTTACCGTCGCCGTCCTCACCGTCCGGTGCGTCGTCGTCATCTTCCTGGGGGATCGGCTTGCCGTCCTCGTCCAGGAGGGTCTCGTCGGCTCCGGGAGGCTCGTCCTCCAGATCCTGTCCCTGTTGCAGACCCTCGAGAATTTCGTCACCGACGCCGTTCAGGTTGGCGTCGCTGGCGGTCTCGAGCTGACGGACGGCCTCGGCGTCCCGCAGAACCTCATCGGAGAGGTTGTCGCCGGTCTTGGACTGCTTGATCACGTCCTGGTTCTCGGCGACGTCGGAGAGCACGACGTGCATCAGCTGATCTCGCTTGGCTGCTGAGACCGGCTCTCCCGGCGATGCGGGCATGAGTTCGAGGATTCGATCGATGACCGCCTTCGGGGGCATGTAGATCTTCTCCCCCGGGTAGATCAGATCCTCGTTCTCGATGACCCGGCCGTCATGCTTATGGCCGGCGAGAGCGTTGTGATAGACCTGAACCGCCAGAGCGTTGCGCCACATCTGATGCTGCTCGTTCCGGGACAGGTCGCTGATGCCCTTCGACTGCGTGTCGGGAGGCATGTAGCGGATCGACAACCCGGACAGGGTTCCGTCCCGCAGGCTCTGGGTGGCGTCGCCCACCGTGACCGCCTCGGGTCCGGGCTCGCCGGACGCCGTACCTGCGACTGCTGTTCCCGTCGCCAGAATGAGGCAGATCGCTGCCAGCACCAGTCCTGTCTTTGCCAAGTTAATCGCTCTCATCAGGTTCACCACCTGTTTCCCATGATCTTTCTGGACGTAGACCTGATCCTCTACATCCTCTACCTACGAGGCAGAGACCGCATTGTTGCGGAGAGGTCCATCCAAGTCTAGAAGTACCTCAGGTGGCCGTCAACTAGACATGACGACGGCGCTGGCCCGAAGGGTAGATTTCCCGAAGACTGAATCTACTTCGGGTTCGGTTTCCAGAGGTCATCCCGCACCTCCGGAGCCCGCTTGCTCACCAGGGTCCTGAAGGTGTGGATCGACTTGCCTGGTTTACCTTCCGCCATGGCCTTCGCCTGTTCCTGATTGGCAAACTCCAGGCGGATCTCATAGAAACCCAGGACGTCAATCTCCCGGGTGAAGTTGCCGGTGGTGACCGAGATCCGGGGATTCCGGGCGAAGACCTGGAAGGAGGTGATGAAACCGACGCTCCTGCCCGAGAGGCCGAAGCTCTGCTCCCGATCCTCGTCGCCTCCCTTGGCAGTTCGTTTCACGTAACGCTCGGTCTCGAAGAACTCGTAGGTCACGGTCTCGGTGGAAGGGGGGGCGTCGGCGTCCTTCGAGTTGGCCTCCCGGGTGATGGTGACAGTGGAGCCGAGCTGGATTGAATCGCCCCGGCCGGCGCTTCGGATGTCGCGGCGCACGTTGTCCAGGAGCAGCGTCGCCTGGCGAAGGAAGTCGAGGGTCGCCTCGGCTCGGCCCACGTTTCTCTGAACCCCGGTGAACATCTGGAGAAGGATCAGGATGATGATCGAGGCCACGGCCATGACGAACATGGTCTCGATGAGGGTGAAGGCCCGTCGGCTCATCCTCCACCTCCCAGGGACCGGTAGGGATCTCCCAGGACGGTTCGAAGCTCCACATGCTGTTTCTTCTGAACCTCGCCGGCGTTGCTGGATCGCCTGACGGTCCATTCGACTCGGATGATGACGGTCAGGGTCTTCTCCCGCCGCACGCTGCCCGTGGGGGCGCTGGGATCCGCCGGGGCCCCACCGCCAGAGTCTCGGATGGCGAAGTAGCGAATGTAGTAGTCCTCCATCGGCGGCACGATGGGGTCGTCGCTGGCAAAGAAGGCCTTCTCGAAGGAATCCCAGGCCTTGAGCTGATCATTGGTGGGGGCGTCCGAGGAAATGGGCGCGAAGAGAACCTCGTCCAGGGACTGAGGGACGCCCCACTTGCCCTTTCCCAGCTGCTGCATGATGGGTGGAAACTGGCTGACGGCGTCGAATCCGACTGCCCGGATCGCCTCGATCAGGTTGGAGGCATGGTTGGTGGCCTGAACCTGGCTGACGGTCAACCGCGCCGTCTGGGTGCTGCCGGACATGACCCAGAATATGGGAATGATCCCTGCGAAGAGGATGATGATCCCGATGAAGAGCTCCAGGAAGCTGAAGCCTTGATTTCGGCGCTGCTGCATCAGATCTTGCCGGAGCTGTACTTCCGAACCCGGGGTTCGATGTTGGTGATGAAGGAGTTTAGGTTCTTGAACGCCGGGTTGTAATCGATGACCCGCTTGCCAGAACGAGTGAAGCTCGACTTATCCCAGCCGCCAGCGACCACGCTGCCCTGGATGTACAGGGAGTCCGTGGGGGCGCCGGACAGGGAGATAGTCTTGTGGGCGATGAGGCCGGCCTGCACGATCTTTGCCTCCCCGCTGATGGTGATCTTGTCCGCCACGAGCCAGACCGTTCCCTTGGCCTTCAGGTCGTTGACGATGGAGATCTCTCCGGGAACGACAATTGCACCGGACCCCTGGATGGTGATGGGACCCTCCGTGCCCAGCTCCACCTTGCTGCTGGCCACGCCCAAGATGGTGTTGAGGAACAGGAGGTTGTCTCCCGAAGGGTCCAGGACCAGGAACCGGCGGCTCGCTTCGTCCCAGGTCATCAGACCCTCGGCATCGCCGTCACCTCCGGTCCCGTCGGCCCAGAAGGAGCGGCCGCCGAAGGCCTCCTTCGTGTCGGGATCGCTGGGAGCCGAGACACCCTTGCCGTATTCATCCATGAAGAAATAGGCTTCCTCCAGGCGCTTCGTGCCCTTTCGTTTCTTGTAGATCTCCTTCAGGACGGCGTCGTTGAGCGGCATGTCGTTGTTCTCGCCATACTTCTCCGGATCCAGATAGTCATTCTCCCCTTTCTCGATGTAGCCGATGCCGTCGGTGATCTCGGCGGGGAACTCGTTCATCAGGAGTTCCTTCCGCTCCTTCACGTCCTTGGAGAAGATCTCCCGCAGATCAGTGCACATGAACCGCAGGGAGTAGTTGTAAGGCAGGACCCGGGCTGGGTTGGTCATCAAGGGGGTGAAGTAGAGCTTGAAGAAGTCTTCCTTCGTGTTGGCGTTCTTCACGGGCCAGTTGGTGACCCACTGCTTCTCGAAGTAGTCTCTGAAGTTCTCCTTCGCCGATCCGGGCCGGTTGTCCCAGGGGTCGGGCAGAGAGAAGGGGAAGAACTTCGGAGCGTTGGCTCCCTTGGCCTCCCAGAACTTGCGCTTCTTCTCGTCCTTGATCTGAGAGGGCTGGATCTCCTTCACCTCCACCCGGCTTCGGATGTCGTTCTCATCGTCCACCAGAGCCTTCCACCGGGTCTTGGCGCCCAGCAGGGCCGCCTTCATGGCCTCCTCCGACTGGCCCGTGGGACCTGACTGACCCTCGGCCTGGGCTGCATCCCGGACCTTCTGAATCGCCTCGTCCACGGGACCGAGACCGGAGACGCTGTAGCTGAAGCAACGAAGCAGCTCTTCGAAATAGGGCGTGACGCCCTTGTAGAGATAGCCGTCACCGGCCTCGTACTTACCAGAGCCCCAGAAATTCTTCTTGCCCAGGAGTTGAAAGAGAGGGCTCATTCCGACAGCGAACTGAGGGGCGCCGTCGTTCTGGTCCGTCTTGGTCGCGTTCTCCGTCTCCGGAGGAGGGGCCACGCTCTTCAGGAAGAGCCGCTTGGCGTACTGGACCCGGCTCTTCTCCCAGAGCTTGGCAAGACCGGGCATGAGCCGGCCGAAGAGGGCCGCGCCTGAGAGAGGCAGATAGGTTCCATTGGCGGACTTGTTCGCCACGTTGGGGTCCATGTTCCACCGGACCCGGGCATCCCAGACCCAGATAGGCCGTTTCTCCTTGTCCTCCGTCGGGTCCTGGCTCCGGTCCATCAGGTCCTTGTATCCCTCGAAGAACTCCACTGGCCCGGCTTGGACCTCGAACTTGCGATCCGTGCTCGGTTCCTCCTGACCCTTCGGGTCCGACTTGCGCCGCTGCTTGTATCCTGACAGAGACAGGCAGCGCCGGTAGACATTGCCGAGGACCACCGTGGGGCTGGCGAAGTTGCCCTGCAGATACTGGCCCGGTTGCTGGGGGTTCCGGATACCCAGGCTGGGTCCGTTTCCGTTGGAACCGAAGAGGTGAAGGCTGGAGCTGACGATGGTTTGGGTCCCCCCTTCGCCATCGCCGCGAGCGAAACCGAATCGCTGGTAGGATTTGGTTCCCCACTCCGTAGCGTAACCGTAGTCCTTCCTGACGACGTAGTAGAGCGGCAATGCGTTGGAGTCCGCCAGGTTCTTGCTGCCTTGCTCGATGTTGTCCAGCTCCAGAGCACGCCTGAGGGCTCCCTTGAGCCATTCCCGGACGTCCTTCACCATCTTGCCGAAGAAGTTGACACTCCGCTGGAACCAGCCCTTCTCGCCGGGCCCTTCCGGCGCGTCCTTGCCCGGTGTCTGGACTTCCGACTTCTCGATGAAGTTGGAGAACTCCGTGGACCAGACCTTGTAGAAGTCCGTCGTTGCGCCCCGATAGAGGTGGAACGTCTCCGAGTAGGGCGCCTGGTCCGAGATGTCCCCGGCCATCAAGTTCAGGTGGGCCTTCTCCTCGCCCCCCAGGTAGATGTAGCCGATCTTGTTCTCGAACTGGCCCTTCAAGGTGGCTCCCTGAAAGTCAGCCTGGGGGCCGAAGAAGAAGCCATCGCCGCTCTTGACGAACAGGACGCCGCCGGTGGCGCTTTTGCCGGTCAAGGGGTTCTGGGCCCAGTTGAAGTTGCCCCGGTTCTGGAAGCTCTCTGGTTCCTCCTTCTGGGTGATGGCCTTCTTCACATAGAGGGAGAAGTGGCGGAAGTAGGGTGGAATCGTCCGGGCTCGTTTGAATTCGTATTCCATGGAGATGCTGCGAGCGGGAATCCTGAAGGTGTCGACCTTGCGGTACTGACCGGTGGTGGAATCCTCCCGCAGACCTTGCTGGAGTACGATGTTGTCCTTCAGCTTGAGCAGGATCTCCACCCGTCCGTGGACCTCGGGAGAGCCCACCTTCTGTAGGGCCGTGGGCAGGGTGGCGCTTCCCTCGTCGGCGGGACGGATGGTGTTGAAGCCGGCCATCTTCTTCAGACCCTTCAATCGGGCCGTGACCTCCAGGCTGTCGAGGAAGCTGTCGGCCATGGTGTTGGGGCTGCCATCGGCGCCGGCTTCGCCCAGGATGCCGGAGGAGGACAACTCCCCCTTCACGTCTCCCGTGATGTCGACCCACTCTCCGGGATCTTCGTCCAGGAGGGCCGTGAGGGTCGATTCCCGCTGAACCACGGCTCTGGAGATGACGTCGAGGCCGTCGAAGATGGCCAGCACCTTCTCGTTGTAATAGGTGTGGTGAAGCATCCTGGACGTGGACTGGCTGATCCAGTTGTAGGTGATCACCACGATACCAAGAACGACCATGACGACGATCGCCATGAGCGTGACGGAACCGGGACGAGAGCGCTTGAGCATGGATGAGGGGAGGCGGAATGGCCTCCTCTAAAGCGTAACGGATGGATACCTGGCGGTCAACGGGGGAGGGCCAACTTCCCCAAAGCAGAAACGACGGCCCGAAGGCCGCCGTTTGTGAGTTCTGGATGGATGCGCTACCTGTGTTCCACGCCGTTGTAATCCGGGTCGGTCCGGTCGATGCCGGCATCAATGACGGGGCCGTCGTCGACTGGCTGAGAAGTGCGGCCAGCGCCGAAGGTCGTCGTCGGAGCGTCGGAGAGAGGGGCGGGGACGATTGCGGAGCGAGCGGCCTCTTCCTGGACCCGCTGGAGCAGGGCCGAGTTGGTGGGGAGGCCCCACTTGAGGAAGTCGTTCTCCGTGATGGTCGCGAGACGGGCGAGCTGCATATGCTGGACGTCTGTCTGGTAGCCCTCCTTCACCAGGACCGTGGAGATTTCTCGCTTCGTGTCGGGGTCGATACTGGCGACCTCGACCTTGCTCTCGAAGACCTGGACCTTGGTCTTGACCGTCCGGGTCGCGTTGAGGGAGTCGAGGAGCATGTTGACCTGTACGGCGAGGCTGACGGGTGTGGCGTGCATCGGATAGGCCAGCATCGGCATCAGGCCGTTCATTCGGGAATCTGTCAGGTTTCGGGTGTACTCGTCGAGGAACTTATCGACGACCTTGCTCTCGGTCAGATCACCGTCATAGTAGGCGGCGATGCGCTCGGGGTAATGGACTTCGGCGGAGTATCGGGTTCCTCGGACGGAGGCCACTGCGTTGGGCGTCTCGGCCTGGAAGCGGCTGCCGATCTTGTCGACTCGAATCCAGGTGTCTCCGTGATAGACGCGGACCGCATTGGTCAGGATCTGGACGAGAGACCTGGGGCGAAGCTTCAAGGTGGTCTTGTCCTGGGTGTACTCGATCCGTGCCGTGGCGCCCGGGAGGGTACGAATCTTGTCGCCGTATCCAACCTCATCGGCATCGGAGATGTGAAGCCACTGTGAGGAGTTGACCCTCTGGACCTGGACATCACCGCTGGCGATACGGACGTGAATCCGCTGGCTCGTGCGCCGTTTGGCCAGGCTGGGCTCCACCAGAGGAGGAGTCTTGGCGATGGTGGTCAGGGCGCTGTCCTGCTGAGCGTGCATCTCGGGCATCGGCAGGGAGCCGGGTTGCCCCGCCTGGAAGATGAAGATCCCGGCGGTGATGACCACGACGGCGGCTGCGGAGGCTAGGCTCCAGAACCAAGCGCCAGTGGACTGAGGCTGCAGGTCCGGGATGAGCGGCATCGGCCGGACCGGGTGATTCACCTCGGTCATGACTTCGCTCGTGATTCGCCCAGGAGGGACGAGATCTTCGAGCTGCTCGAGCCCTTCGACTACCTTGTTGTACAACTTGAAATCCAATCTACACCTGGCGCAGACATCGATGTGGTTCATCAGGACGGCGGTCTGACCGCTGTCCAGCGCCTTGTCCAGGTATAGCTGGAGCAAATCCTCGTAATTGTCACACGAAGACATCTGGATCACCTCGTCTCGGACCCTTGCAAACGACCCTCTAGATAGCCTTTAAGAAGTTTCCGCGCTCTGTGAATCCTGGCTTTGATCGTCCCCATGGGGAGGTTCAACATCTGGGACATCTCTTTGTAGGAGAGGTTCTGGATGTGGCGCAGCACCACTACGGCACGGTAGTCGATGGGCAAGAGTTCGATACCTTCCCGGATGACCGCCTGCAGCTCCGCTGCTTCTAGCCGGTCCTCCAGCTCCGTCTCGGTGTTGCGCTGAGACGTCGCGTGGGAGAGGATGGCACTCTCAGCGCCGCTGGAGAGGATGACTTCCAGTGAGGCTGTGTTCTGAGAGCGCGTCCGATGGTAATCGATACAGAGGTTACTGACTGTCTTGAGGAGCCAGTTGGAGAACTTGTACTTCGGGTCATAGCGATCCAGAGACTTGTAGATCTTGATGAAGGCATCCTGAGCGATGTCCTTCGCCTTCTCTGGGTTGCTTGTTAGACGATATGCCATGTTGTAGACCCGACGGTTGTACTTGTCGACCAGCTGGGCAAAGACCTCTTTCTTGCCCTTCAGGCAAAGCTTGATCAGCTTGTAATCTTCGTTTTCCACAAAGGCCTTTGCGAGCCTTTCCGGACCATCAAGCTGCCTGACTTCATCAGCTACTACGTGGAGGGGTCCAGAAGGTTGCAGCTTTCGATCGGGAGGGGTCTACTTTCTGGCTAGAGACGATGATCCTGAAGTGATGGGGTGTTTCGCTTGCCTGGTACAACGGTCGGGGCTACAGAAGTAAAACAAAATACCGGATTCTTCGGTGGTTTTTGGCCGAAGTAAGGGGGTGGATCTTCGGAATTAGTTCTTCGTCATGCCAGGACGAGGGATCTTCTCCGAATCCCGGCGGAACTGCTCGATTCCTTTGCTGGTGAGGGGATGCTCGCACATTTGCTCCAGCACTTTCATGGGGCATGTGGCGATATCTGCGCCATGACGCGCGACCTCGATTACATGAAGCGGATGGCGGATGCTGGCGGCGATGATCTCAGTCTCAATCGCATGAGTCTCGAAGATCTCGGCGATGTCGGAGATGAGTGAAACTCCGTCCTCACTGATGTCATCCAGCCGGCCCAGGAACGGGCTGATGTAGGCCGCTCCGGCCCGGGCAGCCAGCAGAGCCTGGTTGGCGGAGAAGATCAACGTCGTGTTCACGGGAATGTCATCGGAGCTCAGGGCATAAATGGCCTTCAAGCCCTCCCGGCCCATGGGAATCTTGACCACCGCGTTGTCGCAGTACTTCACGACTTCTCGGCCTTCAGCGACCATTCCTTCCGCATCGAGGGCGAGAACCTCCACGCTGATGGGGCCCTTGCAGATCTCGGCGATCTCCCGGATCACTTCTTCGTAGACCCGGCCTTCTTTGGCCACCAGAGAGGGGTTGGTCGTGACTCCCGCCAGGACACCCCAGCTGGCAACTTCCCGGATATCCTCCACATTCGCTGTATCCAGATAGATCTTCACGCTCTCCCGAACCTTTCGCTCCGGATCGCGCCGGAAGCCTTTGAATCGTTGCAGATGCGACAAAATCCGGCGACAGGTTCAAACAGCCTCCCCGGATCGGAGCCATGATAGTAGTAATGCGGAATGATGTCAATGTAAGGGGGCACGGGAGAGTGCATGTCACCCAGGGGGTCCCCTCCTCCGTTCGCCCCGAGCTTGTCGAGGGGCCAGGCATGGCGTAGCTCCCTTGAGGCATGAGACCATTCTTCCTGTACATCCTCGAGTGTTCCGATGGCTCCTACTACGTGGGTCAC
>JAJFLN010000113.1 GCA_021772705.1 Candidatus Cloacimonadota bacterium
GTCAAGTTATGAAATCCTGAAGACTCGAAGTGTCCAGGAGTTGGGCCGGATTTGACCGGTGCCCGAAACTGCGTAGTTATTCTTGCGCGGCCCCTTAGAACCGGTGGCTCACGCTCAACAGAACGTTGTTCGTCTGACGGCTGAAGAGCGAGTCGTTTTCCTTCTGCCCTACGTAGGCGGCATCGAGGAAGAGCTCCTTCAGCCGAAACCGGAATCCACCGGCGAAGCGATCGCCGTCGAAGTCTCCCAGCAGAGCCATGTTGCCGCTGAGCTGATAGTTGAATCCGACCAGCCCGAAGAACGTGTCGGCTTCGCCGGTGAAGATCTCCCCGGTGCGGCCCGGCTTCGTGACCCGCTGGAGGCTGAACCCGCCGAAGCGCGAAACGCCAGCGTTGATCAGCTGAGTGGTGGTCAATTCCCGGAACGACTTTCCACCGAAGTTGATCCCGAACCCGGCCCAGAGCGACTTCCAACCACCTACGACGTACATCGACGAGGCGTCGGGACCAGACACGGGAGCGATGAGACCGACGGCCACGTTGAACGTGTCCATGGGGAAGCGCATCTTGCCATGGATGGTAAAGGGCTGATCCCGGAAGCTCGACTTCTGCCGATAAGTCTTGGCGATGCCCAGCTCCAGGTTGTCGTAGACTCCCACGGTCAAGCGACCGGTGAAATCGAGGGACGTCTTCACCGACAGATCCGTCGTCAGCTGATCCAGTGATTCCAGGCTCACCGACAGTTCCGTCCTGTCCGGGGCCAGGGTCATGGGATCCGGGATGGTCAAGCCCCCCGTCGGTCCAGTGTAGCTGGGGACGGCCATGAGCGCGCCGCTCGCCATGAGAAATGCGAGTAGGGTGAAAGCGATTGCCAGACTTGTCTTGCGGATCATGATGGCGGGTCCGTTCCCGAGAGCCTTGCAGCCGGATAGACCGCTCGGATAGCCATCCGGGCATGCCCTGGACCGCCAGCCGTCAGGCTCGTGTCATGATCTTAATCGGCAACCTGTCGCCGCTTCGGAAGCATGTCCCACTCTGGCGTCGGCCATGACCGACGCCATGACCCCGGAACCAGACCAGCTTGCCTCGGAGACCTCGCTCAGGACTGGCCCCAAATCACTGGAGCCAGTTCTCGATCTCATCTCCCCAGTAGGGCAAGAAGATCTCCGAGAACGTCAACAGGGCCCAGAACTGGTCCTCCAGCTTCGCCTTGGCCGGCTTCCCCTTGCCGTCGATTCGAGGCGCCACGAATCCGCCCTTCTCTCGATCCCAGCAGGCGGCAACATACCCCTTCACGGACTGCACCGCCTTGCCATACTTGGGCTTGCTCGAGGTCCGCCAGGTACGCTCCAGGGCTTGCGCGGCCAGCCCATAGGTCCGGAGTGACCCGATCCGCTTCTTCTTGCCCGCCAGCAGCTGGCCCGTGGACTCATCGAGATGGTCCGCCATGATGTGCTCGGCCTGCTCGAATCCGATGCGGCGATAGGCAGGCTCCCGGAACAGCTCGAAAGCCTTGAAGAACGCCAGGGACGCAACGGCGTGAGCTGCCACGTGCTCCCCGTCAGCCCCAGCAGGCGTGCTCAGTCCCACCAGGGCGGCGATCATATCATCGATCTGCCGGGAAACGGACTCGAACCTCTCCCTGTCGGGCTCCAGTTCCAGCAACCGAAGAGAGGCCAGCAGCCTGAGGGCCTGCTTCTCCGACCAGCCGGACCCGCCAGACTCCCCAACCGCTGCTTCACGAACCCATTGATCCGTCAGCTTCCCGAACTGCTCGTCGATCCAGCCTTCCAGATCAACCGCAGGTCCGCGCTCAACTCCTCGGGCGTACCGGGTCCAGAACGAGTGCCCTTTCCACGGCAAGCCGGACCGGCGATCCGCCCGGCTCAGGAACAGGAGGGCCGTCAACTCCCTGGGCAACTCCACCTCTGCTTCCGATGAATTGTATTTCCGGATCAGAAGCGAGGCCACTTCTCCCGCCACGGACTCCGGTACGCTGAAGTCAGGGTCCGCCGATGGCGGCTCCGGCTCGTCCTTTCCCTTGAGCCTGAGGAGAACGCGGCCGCGAACGGGCATCACCCAGTCCACAGGCAACGGACGCCCCCCACCTGCCAGGTACCGCCACTCTCCAGGTAGCTGCTGAGGACCCAGATCGAACTCGGCGCGGCCCTTCTCATCGGTGTTGTCCTGCAACTGAATCTCCCGGCACTGAAGCAGCACCAGTGACTTCGCCGACACGGGCCGTGACTTGACCTCCACCTTGTCCTTCTGGAACAGCAAGTCGTCTTCCCCCAGGTCGAAGTGCAGGATGAACTCCGATGCCGTATCGGTCTCGTACTCCAGGTCAGGCATTCGGCCCGGATGAGGCATATCCAGATAGTTCGGCTTCTTCCTGTTATCCACATACAGAACGACGCGGGGGAAATCACCGGCGACGCTGATCTGACGAGGACTCTCCCGCCGCACCTCATACAGGTTTCGCTTCTTCTCAGCCAGCAGTGCCTTCAGGAATGGGGCCAGCACCGTCTCGTTCCCCTTGCCGCTGACCCGATACCTAGCCGTTCCAAGATGGCCCACCAGCACGCGGGTTCCTTCCCTTCCGAAGAGCTCGGGACCCGGCTTCTCCCATCGGCTGGACTCCAGTGCACCCGCCAGCTCGGGCAGTGAGTCCCCGCCCTCCCCCTTGCTCTTCCCATACTCCAGCCCCACCACGATGGCCGGCGCTGGCGGATTGTAGATCAATCGCCCCGGCTTGGGCTTCGGTCTTGGAGGCATCTCCTTCTCGAACACCAGCTCGACCCTGATCGCCCCTTCCCCGAAGTGGACCGCGGCACTCGCCCGATTCCAGGTGCCTGTAGAAACCTTCAACGAGACCACGGACTCCGCCAGGCAGAGGGAGGCTCCCGCAAGAACCAAAGCGCAACTGATCACAGCAATCTTCATGGTGAGTTCTCCTTGAAATGCGACGTTAACAAGGGCCAAGGCCCGGTGCAACCGTGCCGAGCGCCGCAGCCGCCGGTGGAGAATCATCTTGGCTGGGCTTTGCCCCGCACCCCAGCAAGGGGGCCAGCCCCCTTGCATCCCCGATTTGACCTTCATGTTTCCTCGCAGTGCAATTGATTCACCTGTTTGCATCCCCGTTGAACAAAAGGGAGTCCAGAGGGTCCGGACCCTCTGGCGGGCCTCAGGGCGGAGCCCCGGTTCAAAAACATCTTGGCTGGGCTTTGCCCCGCGCCCCAGCAAGGGGGCCAGCCCTCTTGCATCCCCGATTTGACCTTCATGTTTCCTCAGAGGTGTTGGTATGGAAAAGGATCTCTGTGACCTCCGCGCTCTCTGTGTAACTTCCCATGTCATCGCAGCTGAAGCCATCCTCTGCCTGACACACTCCTACCGAATCACTCCAGCGATTGCCTTGATCTCCCGGGGGGGGGCATACTGGGGTTGCTCATGCCCAAGACACCCAAGCCGCGTGTGATCGCTTCCTGGATCGTGCATTTCTACACCGCACTGGGCCTGGCCGCCGGG